>JAFUPO010000184.1 GCA_017481185.1 Clostridia bacterium
CATTGGGCCCCAACTCCCAATGCGCTATTGATACTTCGTGGCTTAATTTCCAAATGCACTTGAGATTTATTAAGCTTTTTTATTTTCTTAGCATAAAACAAACGCAAGCGCGTTGGACTTTCAAATTCGGGCTCACTTAGGAGATTCGCGTGAGCGAAGCTCGTGGGCGTTTTTAGTGGGAAAACAATCAATGATGACTTATAAAACGCCCTGCCCAATGCGCGTCGGAGAGCGAAATCGCTGTAAGGGAAGAAACACCTGAAGCCTTCAACCCACAATTTGAAAGTTTTTGAAGGAGTTTGAGGAAACTTTTTTCAAAAAAGTTTCCTCCTCGCCCAAAAACATATGCTAACATTCGCAGGCGTCGGAGCGGCGTTTTTTCCGGCATTGGGTAACAATTGCGCATTTGTGAAAAGGGGCAGCCAGCTGATTTTGCTGGACTGCGGGGGCACGGCCTTTGCAGCCCTGCATGAAGCCGGGGTGCTGGCGGGCGTGGAAAAGCTCATCTGCATCGTCAGCCATCGGCACCCGGATCATACCGGCAGCCTGGGCACCTTGATTTCTTATGCCAAGCACGTGGCGCATTTTGAGGTCACGGTGGTGCACCCTGACCCGGCCCTGGGAGAGCTGCTGCGCCTGTCGGGCATCGGTGAAAAGGACTATCGGCTGGCGATCGCAGCGGAATGGCGGCAGGATGATCTGGCCGTGCGCTTCTATCCGGTGGCCCACACCGCCTCCATCCCAGCCTGGGGCTTTACCCTGACCCTGGCAGGGGAGACCCTTTATTACAGCGGCGACGGGGAGAACCCTCCCGAGGCAGTGTGGCAGGCCTTTTTGAAGGGAGAGATCGCCCGCCTCTATCAGGACTGCGGGCGTAAGCCTCACAAGGGCCACGGCAGCTTCGAGGAGCTGCTGGCAAAAACGCCTGTAGAAAAGCGGGGCCAGGTTTATCCCATGCACCTGGATTGCGACTACCGGGCCGAGATCATCGCCGCTGGGTTTGGTATTGCCCCTTGCATTTCAAAAGAAAAAACCGTATAATGGTTTTAACTGGTTTTGAAATGAAACCCACGGGGGTGGAACCATGGTTGAACGGCGGCAGAAGATTACCGCGCTGGTGAATGAAAAAGGCATGATTACCTTTCAGGAGCTGACCCATGCCTTTCCCCAGGTATCTGAAATGACCCTGCGCAAGGATCTGAAATATTTGGATGAGACCCAGCAGATTGTGCGCATCTACGGCGGCGCCCGTTCTTTGGATACGGTGGTGGGGGCTGATGTGCCCTTAAAGCATCGCATGACTCAGAATATGGATAAAAAACGCCAGATCGCCCAAAAGGCTCGGGAGCTGGTGCAGCCGGGGGCTGCGGTGTTTCTGGATTCCGGCTCCACTTGCACAGAGCTGGCCCGGGTGTTTCCGGATGTGCAGAGCTTGGTGTTTACCGGCGGCCTTAATTGTTTGAATGAATTGAGCAGGCTTAAGAGCCCGGAGATCCATGTGCTGGGCGGCGTGATGAACAAGGATAGCTTATCGGTGCGGGATCCCCGCATCGCCCGGGATATGTCCTCGGTCAATTTAACCTGCGCCTTTATTTCTGCCAATGGCTATACCCGTGAGCAGGGCTTCACCTGCCGCTCCGAGACCCGCAGGGAAATGGAGCAGGCGGTGATCAGCCGGGCGGATAAGGTGGTAGTGTTGATGGACTCTCAAAAGGTAGGTTCCGTTTCCACCTTTACCATCTGCGGGGCGGAGGAGATCGATGTGCTGGTGAGCGACGATCAATTGGATCCCCAGGTGCGCTGCGAGCTGGAAGCGGCGGGAGTTTTGGTCTTGTGATGAAAAGGGGTTTCTTTGCGTATCATGCAAAGAGACTCCTTTTTATATGGGTTTTGACTTAAAACCCTGCAAATAGATAAAACTAACTCATATTTGGCAACAAAAACGACCAGATAAGTCATTGAAGTTGCAAAGTTTTCCTCGTATAATCAAGTTGAAAGTTTGAAACAACAGAATAATGATTTTTGTTTCAAAACTTTATTTGAACGGATTTCAGGTCCCGGGCAAGGGGCCAGGAATAAAAAAACAAGGAGGCATACCCAATGAAAAAGCTTGTCGCTCTGATGATGGCGCTGATGATGGCGCTGGGCTGCTTCTCCTTCGCGTCTGCCGAGGAGAAGGTGGAACTGGTTCTGTGGCACACCCTGGAAGAAATGTATCGTGAAGACTTCCAGAAACTGATTGACCAGTTCATGGTGGAGAATCCCAACATCTCCGTTCAGGTTGAATACCAGGGCCGCGTGGCTGAGATCCAGGAAAAGGTTCTCTCCAGCAACATCGAAGGCGTTGGCCTGCCCTCTATCTTCCCCGTGCACTCCAACGAGATCAAGAATTTGGCTCGCGATGGCGTGGTGGAGAACCTGGATAGCTACATCACCGCCAACAACACGGATCTCACCGGCATGATCATGAAGGACGCCTACGCCTATGATGGCAGCCAGTATGGCCTCACCTGGACCATTACCGGCATCAGCGTGTTCTACAACGAGACCATCGCTAAGGAAGAGGGCATCGCCTTCCCCAAGACCTGGGATGAGATGGATGCTTTCCTGCGCAAGGCTACCGTGAAGAACGAAGACGGCACCACCAAGCGCTATGCTATGTGGATGCCCGGCTGGGACAGCTACTACTTCACCTGGATGCTGTGGAACTTCGGCGTTCTGTCTGTTGACGAGAATGGCCAGACCACTGTGAACGGCGAAACCATGCTGAAGGTCGTTAACCAGGTTAAGGCCTGGATCGATGAAGGCCTGATCATGTGGGGCTACGGCTCTAACGGCTCCTCCAATATGCGCAGCGCCTTCTGGGATGGCAACGCTTTTGCCATCATCCACACCTCCTCTCAGTATCAGAACCACCACGACCAGATGGCCAACAAGGGCTACGAGCTGGGCGTGACCTTCCCGCCCGCCGGCGATGTGAAGAGCACCACCGAAATGTTCGGTATGTGTATGTGCATCCCCGCCAAGTATGACGCTGCTAAGAAGGAAGCTGCCTATAAGCTCCTGGCCTACGTGACCAGCAAGGACGTGGACCGTGAAATGGCTACCTTCACCGGCTTCCTGGCCAATTATGCCGACGCCATGGAATCCGAGGCCGGCCAGGCTTGGCTGAAGGAGAACCCCGCCATGACCGAAACCTATAGCCGTCTGGAAGACATGACCTGCGCCATCCAGCTGCCCTTCTATAATGCCGTGACCGACGTTCTGGAAGACAACCTGGCCCTGATCTTCCTGGAGGATGCTGACGCTCAGGAACAGCTCAACGTGATGGCTGACGAGATCGTCACCCTGTACGAAGACCAGTAAGCTCCATCTGCTGACCTAAGGCAGGAAGAGCGCGGGGGGAAGCGCTAAGGCGCTTCCCCCTTATTTACAGAGGGGGAAACAACCGTGTTAAAGCAACGCAAGCTGCCCAGAGAGCGCAAAAGCTGGTTTGACTTTTTCTGCGCCCTGCCTGCCATCGTTTTCTTTCTAATCTTTACCTATTACCCGGTGGCGGAGCTTTTTCGCATCAGTTTGACAGACTGGAACCTGAGCCGGGCCACCTATAACTATGTAGGCTTTAAAAACTATATTTGGCTCTTTGCAGGAAACGGCGCCAAGAGCTTCTTCCCTTCCCTTCAGGTGACGGCCTTGTATACCTTGGGCGAGGTGGCCTTTACCCTGGTGGGGGGTATGGCGCTGGCTCTGCTTTTTGATCGCATGACCCGCGTATTCAACTGGATGCGCATTGCGGTGGTCATCCCCAAATACATCCTGGTCTCTTCTACGGCCATGATCTTTATGTGGCTGTACAACGATATGTACGGCGTGATCAACTACATCCTCTCCCTCTTTGGATTGGAGGGAATCAACTGGCTGGGGGGCAGGGATACAGCCCTCATCAGCCTCATCCTCTTCAGCGGCTGGCGCACCATTGGCTACGCCATGCTGATTTACCTCTCCGCCATCAAGGGCATTTCCGAGCAGTACCTAGAGGCGGCTTCTATCGACGGCGCCAATGCCTGGCAGAAGTTTTTCAAGATCAAGCTGCCCCTTCTAGCGCCCACCACCCTGTTTCTGGTGGTGACCACCGTGGTTTCCTCCATGAAGGTGTTCCAGGCGGTGGATATTTTGACCAACGGCGGCCCCTACAAGGCCACCAACGTGATGGTTTACTACATTTACAAGATGGCCTTTGAAGACCACCGGCTGGATCGCGCATCCGCCATGGGCTTTGTATTCTTTATCATTCTGTTGATCTTTACCGCAGCCACCATGAAGTGGTCCAACCATAAAGTGAACTACGACGCATAAGAAAGGAGGAGGACCCACGGTGAAGGACGGCTACCATTTCCGCAAAAAGCTGGGCAAGGCCCTGCAAACGATTCTGGCTGTGATCGTAACCCTGATCATGGTCTTCCCCCTGTATTGGATGCTGATCACCTCCTTTAAGACCACCGACGAGGTGCTATTGTCCACGCCCACCTTCTTTCCCCAGCAATGGACCTTTACGGCGTATGAACAGGTCATGGCCAATTATCCGGTGTGGCAGTACCTGCTCAACACCCTGATTGTCACCACGGTTACGGTGTTTTTGCAGGTGTTTTTTGGCATCCTGGCCGCCTATGCCTTTTCCAAGGGCCGCTTCTGGGGCAAGGATGTGTTGTTCATCCTGATCCTGGGCGCTATGATGATCCCCATTCATGTGACCTTCATCCCCACCTATGTGATGATCAGCCGGGCAGGCTGGCTCAACAGCTATCAGGGCCTGATCATTGCCGAGGCCCTGAGCGCCTATAACATTTTCCTTTTGCGCCAGAGCTTCATGACGGTGGATAACAGTTATTTGGAAGCCGCCAAGGTGGATGGCCTGGGCTCCTTCCGCATGATCTTTCAGATCCTGACCCCCATGTGCCGCCCCACGGTAATCACCATGACCATTCTGGCCTTCATCAATGGCTGGAACGCCTACTTCTGGCCCAAGA
>JAFUPO010000185.1 GCA_017481185.1 Clostridia bacterium
CGTCGATAAGCTTTCCGGGCTTGACGCCCCGGGGGCAGCGCTCCACGCAGGCAAAGCAGCTCAGGCACTTATACAGGGACTTGGAGGCGGTCAGCGCCTCGATGTCCTCATTGATGACATAGGATACAAACTGATGGGGCTTGATATCCATCTCGTTGTAGGAAGGGCAGGAAGCGGAGCATTTGCCGCACTTCATGCACTTCAGGGGGTTCACACCGGAAATTTCCCGGATCAGTTCAGCCTGCTTATTCATGGCTAACCTCCTTCACGCCCAGGGCCTCAGCAAGAAGCTCGGTGAAATACACAATGGGAAGCTTGCCGCTCTTGGCCAGGTTATACTTGCACAGAGGGCAGGCAGTAACCAGACAGTCGGCATCAAAGCTGGCGGCGCTGGCGGTGATCTTATCGCACATAGACGCGGCCAGGTCCTTATCCTTCAGGCTGATATAGCCGCCGCAGCACTCGTTGCGATAGGCATATACCACCGGCTCCGCGCCCAGAGCGCGGATAAAGTCCTCCAGAATGGTGGGGTCCTCCGGATCGTCAAAGGCCATGACAGCGCTGGGCCTCAGCAGCAGACAGCCGTAGTAAGCGCCGATCTTGCGGCCGGTAAGGGGGTTGACCACCTGCTTTTTCAGTTCCTCAAAGCCCACCCGGTCCCGCAGGACCTCCAGCAAATGCAGCACCTGCGTTTCGCCCTTGTAAGGCTCATTCAGGTTCATGTAATTATTGGCCCGGGTTTGTATATCCTCCACATTTGCCATGTCATCGTTAACACGCTTAAGTACATGGTAGCAGGCAGAGCAAACCGCCACCAGATCCTGACCCTTTTCCTTGGCCGCGTTCAGGGCGCGGACGGAGGGCAGCTTGCTGGCAATCTCGTCGGCGCCCAGGGGGTACACGCCGCCGCAGCACTGCCAGGTTTCCAGTTCTTCAAGGGTGAAGCCCAGCTTTTCGGCGCAGGCTCTGGCATAGAAGTCCAGGTCCTTGGCCTTGTTGCGCAGGGTGCATCCGGGATAATAGCTGTAAATCATAACATCACCTTCATGTCCAGATTTTGATAGAGCCTCAATGATCAGCAGGCTCTATCAATACAAGCATATCGATAAAAACTTTACGATAAGCATATTATATCTGTTTCTCCCTGAAAAAGCAAGTTCTTATGGACATAAAGTATGGATAAATTCCCTATTTTCCGACAATCTTTTTTGTGGAAAATGAATAGCAGCCTCCGGCGGGGCATTTAGCCCGCCGAAGACTGCTCCTCACCGTCAAAATCCTCCCAAAACCGAAGGAATGCTTCCTGATAGGCTTCTGGGTTCAAATAATAGCTCATTCCATGACCTGCCCCCGGCACCACCAGCAGCCGCTTGGGTCCGGCGCAGGCCTTGTAATTCTCATAGGTCATCTCAATGGGCACAAACCGGTCATCGGTTCCGTGAACAAACAGTACCGGCACCTGGCACTCCATCATGGCATCCACGCAGGAATAATCATCGATGCCCACCTGCAGCTTCTTGCGGCAAAGATCCCGGGCAGCCAGGCCGTGCAGCCCATAGCTCAGCCGCAGATTCTCCTTGGCCACATGACGCCAAATGGCCTCCGGGGAAGTATAGCCGCAGTCGGCAACAATGCCTTTGACCTGCTCCGGCAGATCCAGCCCCGCCGCCATCAGCACCGTAGAGGCCCCCATGGACACACCGCACAGATACACCGGCAGGGTCTTCTCCCTGCCTGTCACCCAGTTGACCCAGCTCAGGCAATCATGCCGCTCCAGCAGTCCGAAGCTCATGTGGTCGCCCCCACTCGCCCCCTGACCCCGCTGCTCGTAAAAAAGCACACTTCAGCCGCTGTCGAACCCAAAGTCCGCCACCGTGCCAAAGTCGTTGCACCAGTTGGACCGCCAGCCATGCATGGCCACAATGATTCGCCGGGGCGCAGGATGCGCAAACCAGTGGCCCACCAGCTCCACCCCATCCCGGCCGGCGATTCGGACCGTTTCACCGCCCTTTTCCTTCAGCAGCCGGCCCTTTTGCCGCAAGGTCTGCAAAAAC
>JAFUPO010000186.1 GCA_017481185.1 Clostridia bacterium
GGTTCCTTCCGCCGTGACGGCTCCATTGGCGACATCATCGTGGCCAGTGTGAAGACCGCCACCCCCGGTGGTACCGTTAAGAAGGGCGACGTGGTAAAGGCCGTGATCGTGCGCCAGGTTAAGTCTAAGCGCCGTCCCGACGGCAGCTATATCCGTTTTGACGACAACGCCGCCGTCATCATCAACGATCAGAAAATGCCCCGCGGCACCCGTATCTTTGGACCGGTGGCCCGCGAGCTGCGCGAGAAGGACTTCATGAAGATTGTGTCCCTGGCGCCTGAAGTACTGTAAGGAGGTGTAACGATATGCACGTTCGTTCTAAGGATCAGGTCGTTGTCATCTCTGGCAAGGACAAGGGCAAGAAGGGCAAGGTGCTGACCGCTTACCCCAAGGCCGGTAAGGTTGTGGTGGAAGGCGTGGCTATGGTCACCAAGCACCAGAAGGCCCGCGCTCAGGGCCAGCAGGGCGGCATCATCCATAAGGAAGCCGCTATCGACGCGTCCAACGTGATGCTCGTTTGCCCCAAGTGCAATACCGCTACCCGCGTTGCTCACAAGGTGACCGTGGTGGACGGCAACCGTAAAATGGTCCGCGTCTGCAAAAAGTGCAAGGCGGATATCGACTAAGAGGGAGGAAACAGCAAATGGCTACTCGCATTAAGGAAAAATATCTTGCCGAAGCTGTGCCTGCCCTGCAGCAGAAGTTCGGCTACAAAAACGTTAACGAACTGCCCAAGCTCGAGAAGATCATTATCAACATGGGTCTGGGCGACTGCAAAGACAACGCTAAGGCTCTGGAGACCGCTGTGGCTGAGCTGACCATCATCGCCGGTCAGAAGCCCATGGTCACCAAGGCTAAGAAGTCTATTGCTAACTTCAAGCTCCGTGAAGGCATGAACATCGGCGCCAAGGTGACCCTGCGCGGCGAGCGCATGGAACAGTTCATGGATAAGCTCGTGAACATCGCCCTGCCCCGCGTTCGCGACTTCCGCGGCGTTTCTACCAAGGCTTTTGATGGCCGCGGCAACTACGCCCTGGGCATCAAGGAACAGCTGCTCTTCCCCGAGATCGAGTACGACAAGGTCGACAAGATCCGCGGCATGGAGATGATCTTCGTGACCACCGCCAAGACCGACGAAGAGTGCAAAGAGCTGCTCCGTGCTCTGGGTATGCCCTTTGCGCAGCAGTAAGTTGAAGGAGGATAATGAATAATGGCTAAGACGAGTATGAAGCTCAAGCAGCAGCGGCCTGCCAAGTTCTCCACCCGCGCTTACACTCGCTGCCGTCTGTGCGGTCGTCCCCACTCGGTGCTGCGCAAGTATGGCGTGTGCCGTATCTGCTTCAGAGAATTGGCCTATGCTGGCCATATCCCCGGCGTCCGCAAGGCCAGTTGGTAAGCGGGAAAGAACGGAAGGAGGTTCCACCATGGTTATGAGTGATCCCATTGCCGATATGCTGACCCGCATCCGCAATGCGCAAATCGCCAAGCATGATGCCGTTGTGTTGCCCGCTAGCAACACCAAGAAGGCCATCGCTAAGATTTTGCTGGCGGAAGGCTACGTGAAGTCTGTGGACTTCATCGATGACGGCCCCCAGGGCAGCATCAAGATCGTGCTTAAGTATGTTAATGGTAAGCAGCCAGTGATCGCTGGCTTGAAGCGTATCTCCAAGCCCGGCCTGCGCGTGTATGCTCGCTGCGAAGAACTGCCCAAGGTCCTGGGTGGCCTGGGTATCGCCATCATCAGCACCCCCAAGGGTCTGATGACTGACAAAGAGGCCCGCAAGAACGCCATCGGCGGCGAAGTGCTGGCCTACATCTGGTAAACCGACACGTCAATGGAGGTGCGATTATGTCTCGTATCGGAAAGCTTCCGATTAATGTCCCCGCGGGCGTGACGGTTACGGTTGCTCCTGACAACACCGTGACGGTGAAGGGCCCCAAGGGTACTTTGTCCCAGTGGGTGAATCCCGATATCACCATCAAGCAGGAAGGCAACGTTCTGACCCTCGAACGCCCCTCTGATGCCAAGCCTCACCGCGCCATGCACGGCCTGTACCGCAGCCTGGTGAACAACATGGTGGTTGGCGTCACCGATGGCTTCCAGAAGACCCTTGAGCTGGTGGGTACCGGTTACCGCGCTCAGGTTGATGGCAAGACCCTGACCATCAACATCGGTTACTCCCACCCCGTGGTGATGGAAGCCCCTGAAAACATCACCTATGAAACCCCCACCCCCAACAAGATCGTGGTGAAGGGCATCTCTAAGCAGGTTGTTGGCAACCTTGCCGCTGATATTCGCGCTATTCGTAAGCCTGAACCCTACTTGGGCAAGGGCATCAAGTACGAAGATGAGCACATCCGCCGCAAGGAAGGCAAGACCGGCAAGAAGTAAGAAAGGGAGTGAACGCAAATGTTCAAAAAGCGTGACCGCAATGAAGTGCGCGTGATTCGTCATGCTCGGGTACGCAAAAAGATCAGCGGCACCCCTGATATGCCGCGTCTGTGCGTCTATCGCAGCAACAGCAACATCTACGCCCAGGTGATCGATGACACCAAGGGCTGCACTCTGGTTTCCGCTTCCACTCTGGATGCTAACCTGAAGGGTCAGCTGGAAGAAGTGGATAAGAAGGGTGCTGCCAAGCTGGTTGGCAAGCTCGTGGCCGAGCGTGCTCTCCAGGCCGGCATCAAAGCGGTGGTCTTCGACCGCGGCGGCTATGTATACACTGGCCGCGTGGCCGAGCTGGCTGCTGGCGCCCGTGAAGCCGGGCTCGATTTCTGAGTTAAAGGAGGAGACACGCAATGCAACGCTACGAACAGGTCAGCGAATTCAAGGAAAAGCTGGTCGCTGTCAACCGCGTTTCCAAGACCGTTAAGGGCGGCCGCAATATGCGCTTTTCTGCGCTGGTAGTGGTCGGCGATGAAAACGGCCGTGTAGGCGCCGGCATGGGCAAGGCCGCTGAAATCCCCGAGGCGATCCGCAAGGCGACTGAAGCCGCCAAGAAGCACCTGGTGAACGTGCCCGTGAGCGGTACCTCCATCCCCCACGCGGTTGAGGGCTACTTCGGCACCGCTAAGGTCGTCATGCTGCCCGCTCCCGCTGGTACTGGCGTTATCGCCGGCGGCGCTGCCCGCGCCGTGCTGGAAATGGCCGGTATCAAGGATATTCGTACCAAGTCCTACGGCACTAACAACAAGATCAACACCGTTAAGGCCACTCTGGAAGGCCTGAAGCTGCTGCGCAGCCCCGAGCAGGTTGCTAAGCTCCGCGGCAAGACGGTGGAAGAGATTCTGGGTTAAGGAGGATGGGCGAAATGAAACTGAAAGTTACTTTGGTTAAGTCCCCCATCGCTTCTAAGCCCAACCACAAAAAGACCGTTGAGGCTCTGGGCCTGCGCAAGGTTGGCATGAGCACGATCAAGCCTGATAACGCTTGCGTGCGCGGCCAGATTTTCCAGGTTAAGCACATGGTCAAAGTGGAAGAGATTAACGAATAAAGGAGGGAAATCCCATGAAACTGCATGAGCTGCAACCCGCTGCTGGCTCCCAGACTGCTGCAAAGCGTCTCGGTCGTGGTTCCGGTTCCGGTCTGGGCAAGACCTCCGGTAAGGGCCACAAGGGCGCCAAGGCCCGCTCTGGCGGCGGCAAGCGCCCCGGCTTCGAGGGCGGCCAGATGCCTCTGTATCGCCGCGTGCCTAAGAAGGGCTTCACCAACATCTTCCGCACCGAGTACGCGACTGTGAATGTTGAGCGTCTGGAAATCTTCGCTGATGGCGATGTGGTAACTGTCGAGTCCCTCATGAACGCCGGCATCATCAACAAGACCTTGGACGGCGTTAAGATTCTGGGCGGCGGCGAGCTGACCAAGAAGCTGACCGTGAAGGCTGACAAGTTTACTGAGTCTGCCAAGCAGAAGATCGAGGCTCTCGGCGGGAAGGCCGAGGTGATCTGACATGTGGGAAACCATTAAAAACGCATGGCGGGTCAAAGAGCTTCGTCAAAAGATCCTCTATACCTTTGGTATGCTGCTCCTGTTCCGCCTGGTGAGCGTGATTCCCGCTCCCGGCGTGGACCTTGAGCGGGTGCTGGGCTCCACGGTGGATATCCCCCTGCTGGACCTGGTCAACATGATGACTGGTAACGCTTTTAGCCAGATGACCATCAAGGCCATGGGTATCACCCCCTACATTAACTCTTCCATTATCATGCAGCTGTTGTGCATCGCTATCCCTGCGCTGGAGCGGCTGCAGAAGGAAGGTGCCGAAGGCCGCAAAAAGATCCAGCAGATTACCCGGTATGTTACCGTGGGTCTGGCTGTTGTGCAGGCCATCGGCCTGGTGGCTGGCCTGGGCTACATCAAGTCTGGCTGGTTTAACTATGTGCTGGTTGGCGTCTCTATGGCCGGCGGTACCGCTCTGGCCATGTGGATCGGTGAGCGTATCACCGAAAAGGGTGTCGGCAACGGCGTGAGCCTGCTGATCTTTGCCGGTATCATCTCCAACCTGTTCAACGGCATGGTTTACAGCGTGAACGCTGCCATCGCTGGCACCGGCAATTGGCTGTCTGTGCTGGGCATGGTGATCGCGCTGTTGGTGCTGATCGTCCTGGTCACCTTTGTGGACATGGGCGAGCGCCGTGTGCCCGTTCAGTACGCCAAGCGCGTGGTAGGCCGCAAGATGTACGGCGGTCAGAGCACTCACATCCCCATGAAGGTGAACTCCACTGGCGTTCTGCCTCTGATCTTCGCTTACTCCTTCATGGCTTTCCCCGGCACCATCATTCAGCTGGTGGCGCCCAGCAGCGGTCTGGCAACCTGGTGGTCTGTGAACATGGGCAGCACCTCTGTGCTGTATAATGTGATCACCTTCCTGCTGATCATTGCTTTCACCTACTTCTATACCTCTATCAGCTTCAACCCTGTGGATATGGCTAAGAACATCCAGCAGCAGGGCGGCATGATTCCCGGCATCCGTTCGGGTAAGAATACGGTTGACTATCTGTCCCGCACTTCTCGCCGTTTGACCCTGTTCGGCGCTCTGTTCCTCGCCTTCCTGGCCAGCGTGCCCACGC
Organism: Clostridia bacterium; assembly: GCA_017481185.1. Next base: position 5,068 of record JAFUPO010000186.1, read on the forward strand.
TGCTGACTGCTGGTTTGAACACCAGCATCCCCTTCGCAGCATCCTCTATGCTGATCGCTGTGAGCGTGGCCCTGGAAACTACCCGTCAGCTGGAGAGCCAGCTGGTTATGCGGCATTACAAGGGCTTCCTGTAAGCTGGGCTGGCCCGGGGGCGCTGCCTCCGGGCTCACCCCGGTTCTGGGTCATTGAAAAATGCTGGCATAAAACGACAAGAAGGGTGGTAGCTATATGAACGTAATTTTCTTAGGCCCTCCTGGTGCTGGTAAGGGCACTCAGGCGCAGCGCATCTGCGCGGAGCTGGGTATTCCTCAGATCTCCACTGGCGATATTCTTCGCCGCGCCATCAAGGAGCAGACCAAGACCGGTCTGGAAGCCAAGTCCTACATTGATAAGGGACAGCTGGTGCCCGATAGCGTGGTCATCGCCATCGTTGACGAGCGCCTGAAGGAAAATGACTGCCAGAAGGGTTATATCCTGGATGGCTTCCCCCGCACTGTGCCCCAGGCTGAAGCGTTGGATCAGATCGCTAAGATCGACGCCGTGATCAACCTGGATGTGGCCGACGAGGTGTTGGTGAACCGGCTTTCCGGCCGCCGCGTATGCCTTAAGTGCGGTGCTACTTACCATGTGTCCCGCCTCAATGGTGAAACCAAGTGCACCTGCGGCGATGATCTGGTTCAGCGTGCCGATGATAAGCCTGAAACGGTGCTTAGCCGCCTGCAGGTGTATCATCAGCAGACCGCTCCCCTGGTTGAGTACTACACCAACAAGGGCAACCTGCACACTGTAGATGGCACAATGGAACTTGAAGAGGCCTTCAAGGCCATTCTCAAGATCTTAGAGGCCTAACATGATCTATCTGAAAAATGCCGAGCAAATCGGCAAAATGCGCAAGTCTGGCGCGCTCCTCTATGAGGTGCTGCAAGAGCTGCGCGAGGCTGTGAAGCCAGGCGTGACCACCGGGGATTTGGATGAGCTCGCTGAACGGCTTATCCGCAAGCATAACGCGATCCCTTCCTTCCTGAATTACCACGGCTACCCCGGCTCCATCTGCGCCAGCGTTGACGCAGAGGTGGTTCACGGGATTCCTCGCAAGGACCGTGTGCTTAAGGAAGGCTCCATCCTCTCGATCGACTGCGGTCTGATCCTGGATGGATGGCAATCGGACAGCGCCTTTACCATGGGCGTGGGTGAAATTTCTGCGCACGCCGCTTCGTTGATTGAGATCACTGAACAGTGCTTCTGGAAAGGGATCCGGAAGGCTGTGGTGGGCAACCGACTGGGCGATATTGGCCACGCGGTACAGACCTGGGCTGAGCAGCACGGCTGCTCTGTCATCCGGGATTTGACCGGCCATGGCATTGGTCGTGAAATGCATGAGGATCCCAGCGTGTTTAACTTTGGGGAGGAAGGCCGCGGCATTCGCCTGCGCAAGGGGATGACCCTGGCCATTGAACCCATGATTGCTGCTGGCGATTGGCCTGTTTATGAGGAAGACGATGGCTGGACCATCGTAACCCAAGACGGCAGCCTCTGCTCCCACTACGAGCACACCATCGCTATTACAGAAGATGGCTTGCCCGAGGTTCTCTCCCTTCCTGACTTTAAATGGAAGGAGGAGATGGCGTGAAACCCATCCCCTTTGAGCCCGGGCGGATCGTTTTGTCCAAGCAGGGCAGAGATCAGGGCCGCACATTTGTGATCCTGAAAGTGGTGGATGACCAATACGTTGAGATGGCAAATGGCTCAACGCGCAAAGCGGATCATCCCAAACGCAAGAAGATCAAACATCTGCATCCAAAGCCTCAACTGGCCCAGCAGATCGCCCAGACCCTCCAAACCGGTGGGCTGCCTATGGACAGCGATCTGCGCAAAGTGCTGGCCGACGAAGGCAACGTGTAAAGACCTGTGCAAGGAGGATTGCGTACTTGTCTAAGAATGATGTTATCGAAATGGAAGGGCACGTGATTGAAGCCCTGCCCAACGCCATGTTCCAAGTAGAGCTCCCTAACGGCCATCGGATCATGGCCCACATTTCTGGCAAAATGCGCATGAACTTCATCCGCATTTACCCGGGGGATAAGGTCACCATTGAGCTTTCTCCCTACGATCTCACCCGCGGCCGCATCACTTGGCGGTCCAAGGGCTAACCTAACCCACCTGCGGCAATCCGCGGGGACACAAGGAGGAAATGAGCATGAAAGTCAGGCCGTCTGTTAAGCCCATCTGCGAAAAGTGCAAGATCATTAAGCGCAAAGGCCGCGTCATGGTCATCTGCGAGAATCCCAAGCATAAGCAGAAGCAGGGCTGAGTTTATCAGCTAGGCGCCCTTGTCGGAAATTCCGGCAAGGGCTATCCCTGCGTTTTGGGAACAATGAAATTGGCTTTGGAGACCGGATAGATACGCCGGGCTCCGTTGCCTGAACGCTGGTTAAAAAAGCTCAAAAAACCCGCGATTTTTCTTAAAAAAATCGTCAGGAAGCCTTTACGTAAAGAGTTTTTTGTGCTACAATTAACTGGTTCTGCAAGAGGTTAAATCGGTGGGCGGCTGCATCCGGGTCTCCGCCTGGATGATCCATCGTTTGACCATATACGTCTTCAAAATGCCCCTTAAGGGGCGAACAGGGACGCGGAGCTCCCCAACAGCTCATTAGCGGCCCTGCCCATGGTAACTGTCTATGATGCAGATCATGGACAAGCAACATTTGGAGGTGTTTTTCACACATGGCACGCATTGCGGGCGTTGATCTGCCCAGAGAAAAGCGCGTGGAAATCGGCCTGACCTACATTTTCGGTATTGGTCTGACCACTTCCAAGCAAATCATCGCCGAGACCGGCATCAATCCTGATACCCGCGTCAAGGATCTCTCCGAGAACGAAATCTCCAAGCTGCGTGATTATATCGAGCATCACCTGAAGGTGGAAGGCGACCTGCGCCGTGAAGTTTCCCTGAACATCAAGCGCCTGGTCGAAATCGGCTGCTATCGCGGCGTTCGTCACCGTCGTGGCCTGCCTGTCCGCGATCAGAACACCAAGCAGAATGCCCGTACCCGCAAGGGCCCCAAGAAGACTGTCAGCGGCAAGAAGAAGGCTGGCAAGTAATTTGGCCCTGCGCATAAAGTGCGCATAACGAGACAGCCCCTAGAAGGGTCACGGAGGTATGACAAAAATGGCTCCTAAGCAAAAGCTTAAAAAGGTAACGCGCAAGCGCCGTGAGAAGAAGCTCGTTGAGCGCGGTGCTGCCCATATCCGTTCTTCTTTCAACAACACCATCGTAACCCTGACCGATACTAACGGCAATGCTCTGTCTTGGGCCAGCGCCGGCGGCCTGGGCTTCCGCGGCAGCAAAAAGTCTACCCCCTTTGCTGCTCAGATGGCTGCTGAGACTGCTGCCAAGGCCGCTATGGAATTTGGCCTCAAGACCGTTGAAGTGTACGTCAAGGGCCCCGGTTCCGGGCGTGAGGCTGCTATCCGCTCCCTGCAGGCTGCTGGCCTGGAGGTCAACATGATTACGGACGTGACGCCCATCCCCCACAACGGTTGCCGTCCGCCCAAGCGCCGTCGCGTGTAAGGTTTTGAAGGAGGACTAAAAGAATGGCTATCAACAAGCAGCCGATTGCCAAGAAGTGCCGTAGCTTCGACATTTCTCCGGCCGTCATGGGCTATGGTAATAAGAAATCCACCCGCAATCCCGGTGGCCAGCGCCGCAAGAAGGTTTCCGACTATGGCGCTCAGCTGAAGGAAAAGCAGAAGGTTAAGTTTATCTACGGTGTGCTTGAGAAGCAGTTCCATCGCTACTATCTCAAGGCTGCCCACATGAAGGGCGTCACCGGCGACAATATGCTCCAGTTGCTGGAGCTGCGCCTGGACAACGTTGTGTATCGCCTGGGCCTGGGCAAGACCCGCCGCATGGCTCGCCAGATCGTTGGCCATGGCCACATCCGCGTTAACGGCATGAA
>JAFUPO010000187.1 GCA_017481185.1 Clostridia bacterium
CCTGTTTGGCGATGTCCACCTCGCCCATATGAATTTCACATTCCAGGCCGAAGAAGGCTGCCGCCGTGGCCAGGGCCACGCCGTGCTGGCCTGCGCCGGTCTCGGCAATGAGCTTCTTTTTGCCCATGTACTTGGCCAAAAGGCCCTCGCCCATGCAGTGGTTCAGCTTATGCGCACCGGTGTGGTTCAAATCCTCACGCTTTACGTAGATCTTCGCGCCGCCCACCTTGCGGCTCAGCCGCTCACAGTGGTATACAGGCGTGGGACGGCCCTGAAAATCCCGGCGGATGCGGCGCAGCTCATTGATAAACTGGGCGCTGTGGCAGATGGTTTGATAGGCCTCGGTGATCTCGGCAAAGGCTGCCTTCAAATTATCCGGCAGCACTGCGCCGCCGTATTCGCCAAAGTATCCCTTTTCGTCAGGGTTGTAACGCAAATAAGTGCGGTAATCCATCATATGGCCTCCTGCTATTTCAATGCTATACCTTATTATGATGCAAAACACGGCAAATAGCAACAGGCAGAAAGAAATTCACTCGAAAAAAGCTGCTCCGAAAAGGCTCGGAGCAGCCCGGGATTAGGGTTTAGTCTTCGGTGGGATCCTCAATATGAGTGATCACCCGAAAGTCGTGGCAATGATTCGCTTGCTCGGTGGTGGTGCCCTCCAGATAGTGCACATGGCCTTGGCAGATCTCATAGGCATCGCTGGTCAGGCCGCAGAACTCGTGGTAGTGGCCTTCATAGGTGTCTGTGCGGAAGGTGATCTGGTGGGCATGGCCGCCATTTTTCAGGGCCACAGGTTCGCTGGATACCGTGGCAAAGCGATGGTTGTGGGCATCGCTGCCCCGGCCCATCATCTTTACGCTGCCTTGCACTTCATGCAGATGCAATTCCGCAGGATAATGGTTTTTATAATTGGATTGCATAAAAACACCTCATCGCAGATTTGGTGCGCCGTTGAGCGCACATGATCAGTTTATGTTAAAAAAGCGCAGGCGTGCCGGAAAAAGTTGGAATGACAGGATAATTATGATATAATATAAAAAAGGAGGAATGAGCGCCCTTGAAACCTGTCATTTGGCTAATGATTGTTTTGCTCCTGTGCCCCCTGGCAAGCCTGGCCCAGGCGGCGGAGCCCACCCTGTGGGTGGCCACGGATATGCACTATTTATCCCCCAGCCTTACGGACTATGGCTCTGTCTACACCTGGGCTATTGAGAACGGCGATGGCAAGGCCATGCGCTATATGGACGAGGTGATGGACGCCTTCTGCGACGAGGTGATTGCAAAAAAGCCCCAGGCGCTGATTCTCTCCGGAGATCTGACGTTTAACGGCGAGAAGCAGAGCCACCTGGATTTGGCAAAAAAGCTTCACAAGGTAGAGGAGGCCGGGGTGCCGGTGCTGGTTATTCCCGGCAACCATGATCTGAACAACGCCTTGGCCTACCGGTACGAAGGCGAGGAATACAGCCCGGTGGATACGGTTACGGCGGAGGAATTTCGTGAGATTTACGAGCCCTACGGTTTTTCAGAGGCTCTCAGCGTGGATACCGCCTCATTGAGCTATGTGTACTCCCTGACTCCCGGCTGGCGGGTGATTATGCTGGATGTGAACGGCGTAGAGGTGCCCTCGGTAATGATGGGCGTGACCCAGCTGTGGCTCCAGGAGCAGTTGGCTGAGGCCCAAAAGGCGGGGGACCGGGGGGTAGCGGTGAGCCACCAGAACCTTTTGCAGCACAGCCCCTTGTTTTCCTTCGGCTATGTGATCACCAACAACGATGACCTGCTGGCCCTCTACGAGGGGGATGATACCGTAGCGGTGAACCTTTCCGGCCATATCCACATCCAGCACACGGCAGTAAGCGGAGGGGGCGTGCCGGAGATTGTGACCTCCTCCCTGGCAGTGAACCCCAGCCAGTACGGCGTGTTGACCCTGGGGGAGGCGGGCGGCAGCTACCACGCCCAGCCGGTGGATGTATCTGCCTGGGCCAAGGGCAGCGAGAATCCCGATCTTAAAAACTACAGCGCCTATGTGCATGATTTTTTCTGGAACAACGCCTATCGACAGGGCTATGATGCGGTGCGAAGCGATAAGGATTTTAAGGAATTGGGCCGCTATTTTGCGGACGTGAACACCGCCTATTTTGCAGGCTATGTGCCCGGTGAGCTGGACAGCGAGGAACTGCTTACCCGCTGGCATAACCAGGGAGGCTTTATGGGCCGCTATATCCAAACCATTCTGGCGGAGGCGGGAGTTGATCATACCCGATTTGCCTTTGATTACCGGTAAACTGCGGCTCCCTTTACGCCTTGAATTCCCAATGGCTATGCAGTAAAATGAAAGCGATTCCAAAGACCGAAGGAGGTCTGTGCGTATGTATTATGAACGACTCCGGCAGAGCGTGGGGCCGCTGTATCATTATACGCGCCGCCAGCGGGCCGAAGCCATTATGCGGGAGGGCTGCATCCGTCCTGCCCAAGGGGAGGCCTTTGTTTTTTTCGCCCCCAGCGAGGAAGCGTCGCGCCTTTTGTTTCGTGAACTGATGGAAAAACCCGTTTCCTATATCGGCGCAGACCGACAGGTCCACCGGCAAATACCTCAGGATCCGGCAGATTATGTGATCCTGAAAGTAACCCTTCAAAAGCCGGGCAATTGCTATCGGTTCCACACCGGTCAGGCGGGCTTTGATCCCTATGCTTCCTCCATCCTGCATTGGGGCGAGGCGGTTCTTGAGCGGGCGGAGATGATTCCCATGCATAAAGCGGCTCAAATAAAACAGCCGTCCCGCCCAGTGCGCCGCAGCGCAGCCGCCGCGGCAGCGGCGCTGATGCTATGGGCCTGTGCGCCCCAGGCGCGGGCTGAAAAGGAGAGCTGGCTCAATCATGCCGATATTTCTTGGTATACGCCCCTTACGGCTGACAGATCGATCTTTTATCTGGATACGCCTGAGGAGCTGGCGGGCGTGGCCAGGCTCGTTGAGGAGGGCAACAACTTTGAAGGCAAGTCCTTCATGATCGAAAATGATCTGGATCTGACCGCCTATCGCTGGGAAGGCATCCCCCAAAGCTTTAAGGGCGTCATCGAGGGGCTCCACCGCATTACCCTGTCCTTCTCACAGGAGTCGGTCACCCTGGTTTATGGGAAGCTCAACAGCAGCTTCGACCTTATCAATGTCAGCAATGAGCCGCCTGTTCCACCGCAGATTCCGGCCACCGGCGATGAAAGCCGGCTGACCCTTTGGGCCGGGATGCTGCTGGCTGCGACAAGTGCTCTGGGACTTATGAGAAAGCGTGAAAGGGGAACGTGAGTATGCGCGTGGGTATTCTGGGCTGCGGGGGCATCGCCCGCAAAATGGCCTTGACCCTTCGGCTGATGAAGGAAAACGGCGAGGACGTGTGCCTCTACGCCGCAGCTGCCCGTGACCTTGAACGGGCCCAGGCCTTCTGCCGCGAGGAGGGCTTCCAACAGGCCTATGGCTCCTATGCCGATATGGTCAAGGATCCTCAGGTAGATCTGGTATACATCGCCACCCCCCACTCCCATCACTATGAGCATATGCTTTTGTGCATTGAAAACGGCAAGGCGGTTCTGTGTGAAAAGGCCTTTACCGCCAATGCCGATCAGGCCCGCAAGGCCCTGGCCCTGGCCAAGGAAAGAAAGGTGCTGGTGGCTGAGGCCATCTGGACCCGGTATATGCCTTCCCGGCAGATCATAAGCGAGGCCATGGCCTCCGGGGCCATTGGCGAACCCCGGCTGCTGACCGCTAACCTTCATTATCCCATTGAAAATAAGGAGCGGCTGCGCAACCCCGCTTTGGCAGGCGGCGCTCTCTTGGATGTGGGCATTTATCCCCTGACCTTTGCCGCCATGTTCTTTGGGGATGATTTTAAAAAGGCGGAATCCAGCGTGCAGCTGCTGGAGACCGGCGTGGACCGGCAGGAGAATATGACCCTGTACTATGCCGATGGGCGCATGGCCCAGCTTTCCGCCGGCATGACCTGCCGCAGCGACCGCCTGGGTTATATCGGCGGCACGCAGGGCTACATTCAGGTGGAGAACGTGAACAACCCTGAAAAGATCACCCTCTACAAGACGGAGGAGGAATTTGCCATCCCCCATGAGATCCCCCTGCCCAAGCAGCTTACCGGTTATGAATATCAGGTCAGGGCCTGCATGGAAGCCCTTCAAAAGGGGCAATTGGAGTGCCCCCAGATGCCCCATGCGGATACCATTCGCATGATGGAATTGATGGACAGATTCAGAGCCCAGTGGGATCTGGTCTATCCTTTTGAGGTGGAAGCATGAACTATCGCAAGGATAAATACGGCAACCCCATCTCCTGCCTGGGCTTTGGCTGTATGCGCCTGCCCGCCTCCAAGCAGGAGGCGGAAAAGCTCATCGTGAAGGCCGTGGAAATGGGCGTGAACTATTTTGACACCGCCTATGTGTATCCCGGCAGCGAAGCCACACTTGGCGAAATTCTGGAAAAGAACCAGCTGCGGGACAAGGTGAACATCGCCACCAAGCTGCCCCATTACATGATCAAAAGCCGCCAGGGGCTGGAAAAGCTCTTTCAGGAGGAATTGAAGCGCCTGCGCACCGATCATGTGGATTACTACCTCATGCATATGCTCACCGACGTGAAAACCTGGGAGCGCTTAAAGGCCCTGGGCATTGAGGAATGGCTTAATGAAAAAAAGGCATCAGGCGCCATTCGCCAGGTGGGCTTTTCCTACCATGGCAACAGCGAGGCCTTTTGCCAGCTGGTGGATGCCTATGGCTGGGAGTTCTGTATGATTCAGTACAACTACATGGATGAACATTCGCAGGCGGGCCGCAAGGGCCTCGACTATGCCCACGGCAAGGGGCTGCCGGTGTTCATCATGGAGCCCTTGAGGGGCGGCAAACTGGTGAGCCACCTGCCCAAGGATGCGCTGGAGGCCTTTGAAAGCCATCCGGTAAAGCGCACCCCCGCCCAGTGGGCCTTCCGCTGGCTGTGGGATCAAGAGGCAATCACCTGCGTCCTTTCCGGCATGAACTCCATGGAAATGCTCCTGGATAACTGCGCTACTGCCGCCCAGGCCCGGGTGGGGGAGATGACCGAAGAGGATCAGCAGATGCTTAAGGGCGTGGTCAATGCCATCAACGCCAAAATGAAGGTGGGCTGCACCGGCTGCGGCTATTGTATGCCTTGCCCGAAAAATGTGGATATCCCCGGTGCTTTCGCCGCTTACAACCGCCGCTTTACCGAAAGCAAAACCAATGCCTTCAGGGAATACATGATGTGCACGGCGCTGCGCAAAACCTCCACCGCCGCCTCCAACTGCATTGGCTGCGGCAAGTGCGAAAAACATTGCCCCCAGGGGATCCCTATTCGCGATGAACTGAAAAACGTTCAGCGGGAAATGGAGGGTATTCCCTACAAAATCGTCCGCAAGGGCGTGGAATGGCTGAAGCTGTATTGAGGTTAATATAAGGCGAGAGGACCTTTCTTTTGCAAAAGAAAGGTCCTCTCGCGCTCTCCTAAAGAAAACTGTAGAATCCATTTCGTCCTTCAGGGATATTATAAAAGGCTCCCCTGTGCAAGGGGAGCTGGCACGGCGTAAGCCGTGACTGAGGGGTTGTTTTGATCAAAAAGCCGCTTACTTCTTTTTCACCTTCACCTTGAAATCATTTTCCTTGGCCCAGGTTTCGCCGTAGGAGCCTTTGATGACCGTGAAGGTAATCTTCTCCGCGCAGTCCTCAAAGGCGTAATCGCCAATTTCGGTCACGCTGGCGGGGATGGTCACCGCCTTAAGCTTTTTGCAGCCCAGGAAAGCTTCTGCGCCGATGGTGAGAAGGCCCTTGGGCAGCTCCACTTTTTCCAAAGAAATTTCGCAGCCCGTAAAAGCGCCCTGGCCGATGTGCTTAAGGCCCTGGGGGAAGCTGATCGTTTTAAGATACCGGCAGTTGTTGAAAGTATAAGCCGGAATGGTTTCCATGCTTTCCGGAAGGGTCAATTCGTTGATATACATACCTGAGAAGGCATATTTGTCAATGGTTTTGAGGCTTTCCGGCAGGGTCAACGATACTTTGCCGTTGGAGCTGCCGGGGAAGGATACCATAGCCCCCAAGGCCTTGGGCCCTAGATATTCCAGGTGTTCAGGCAGCTGGATAACGTCCTTTTTCTTCACCTTGACCAGGGACAGGGCCTCCAAATCGCCGCCGCACTGGTGAAGGGGCTGGGCCTCCAGCCGCTTAAGCCCCGCAGGCAGGCGAACCTCAGCAATATTGCAGCCGTAGAAAGCCAGGCTGTGTATCTCCTCAATATGGTCGGGCAGGTCCAGACTCAGAGACTCGCCGCTCATGGCCACCACGCCGGTCCCCAATACCTTTACGGATTCGGGAATCACCAGCTTTTTAACAGCGCCTTCCACCACAGGCTGAATAGCCTCATAATAATTAAACAGGTTGAAAACAATGTCCATGTGGGCGCTGCCAACCAGCTGGGCAGGGTCGATGCCGTAGTCCTTGCTGGAGCGGCCAATCTGGCTGACGGTGTAGCCGTCAATCTCGCTGGGGAACTCCACCACCAGCCCGTGTTCAATGCAGCGGGTGAGGGCGGCAGTATTGTCCTCCAGGATGATATACTCCCAGTTGCCGCTGGTTTTCACATCCTCAGCCAGGGCGGGGAGGCACAGGCAGAGCAGCATCAGCAGGATCAAAAAACGTTTCATGGTTTGCTCCTTTCAGAAAGAGGATATGGGTTATAATAACATATAAGGATCTGAAAGTCACGCAAAAAGGCGGCTCCCCCTGTGCAAGGGAGCCGCCTTTGGATTACTGTGCGGAGCGGATGTTGGTAAACCCGCTGGTTTCCTGGGTGAGCACAAAATCGGTGGTGGCTACGTCAGCGGAGGATTCCAGGCTCCGGGGGCCGCCGCCGAAGCCGCCGCCCATGCCCCGGCCGCCGCCAAAGCCGCGGTTTTCGTCGGGCATTTCGGGAAGGGTCACGTCGCCAAAGTGCTCTTTGATCTCCTCGTCAGTGAACAAGTCCGTGAGAGCAAAGCCGGTGAGCAGGCCGTTGAGGTCCTTATCCTGCAAAAGCTCGTTGAGATCCTTGTCCTTCAACAGCTCGTTCAGGTCCACACCGCCGAAGGGGTTTTCAAAGCCCTCGGGCGGGGTCATGTTTTCGGGCATACCGCCGCCCATGGGCATCATGCCGCCCATGGCATTGGCAGTGCCCTCGCCGTGCTGCATCAGCTGCCCGGGCACATAGGAGGTGATGGCAGTGTAGAGGCCGTCTTGGCTCTCGCCTTCAATTTCGCCGCCCAGGTAGACCCGATAAGTTTCGCCCTCCTTCAACTCAGGGGTGGAGAAGGCGATGTAGGTGTAGCTGTGGGGGAAGTCATAGGCGAAAACAGGGGTATCCATCTGGTCGGTAACCACCACCAATTGGTCGGTGGATTCAGCAAACTCCAGCATCATAAACAATTGCTCAGAGCTGGTTTCAATGGGGTCATACATATTGCCCGCACCCGCGATGACGCCGCCGTTGACGGAGCTGCCCATGTCAGAGTCGATGCCGCTGTCGCCGCTGGAGGGATGGGCCAGGTTGATGGCCGTGCCGCCGTTGAAAACGATGTAGCCGTTGGAGTCGATGCCATCGCCCTCGCCGCCCTGAGCGGGCTTTACGGCGGTGTAGAGGTAGCCGTCGTTGACGGTGAGCACGCCCACGCCATCCTCAGAAACGTTCAGCGGGTCGTCGCCGCTGGTTACATGGAAGGCGCCGCCGTTAATGGTCAGGTGGCCAAACTTTACCTCGATGCCCTCGTTATCGGCGTCCACGGTGAGGGAGCCCGCCCCCTCAAAGCCCAGGGATACCAGGGAATCAATGGCCCCGTCGTACTTCACGTCGTCGTCGTTGATTCTGACGGTGTGGGAGCCGGTGACCTTGTTATCCCCTGCCAGCTCAATGGTCACGCCGTATTGGCCGGGGGTTCGGGGGTCTGCGGCGCTTTCCACAACGATAGCAGGGGCGGTGCGGCAAGTGAGGTTCGCATTGTCCAGGATGAGGCGAACGGTATCGGTCTGCTGCGCCCGAACGGCGATCTGGATATCCGTAGCCGTGCCGGAGAAACGGTAGCTGCCGCTGGCAGCGACCACCACCACCCGGTTGGCCAGGTCTTTTAGATCCTCGGGCACATCTTCATGGAGCTGAACCTCCTCAGCCAGATAAACAGGAGCAGAGGAGCTTTCGGTAATGGCTTCGCCATTCACAGTGATGGTCTCGTCGGAAAGGACGACCACCGTTTCAGCTTCCTGGGCCAGGGCAACGCCCCCGAGCACCATCGCGGCGCAAAGAAGCCATGCAAACACTTTTTTCATCAAATTACACACCTTTCTGGGGAGTTTACAGGGGCCAGTATAAACTGAAAATGTGATGAAATTATGACCGACCTGTAAAGGATTTTTTTGCCTGATGGGGAATGTAAAAGAGAAACCTATTTAAAGGAGGCCGTCAGCCATGTTTGATCGCCAGGCAGCCTGGGAGCTGCTGACCAAGTATAACGAGGGAGAATTTCATCTAAAGCACGCCACCACCCTGGAGGGGGTTATGCGCTGGTACGCCAATGAGCTGGGCTACGGCGACGAAGCGGATTTCTGGGCCCTGGTAGGCCTTTTGCACGACCTGGATTTTGAACAGTACCCCCAGGAGCATTGCATTAAGTCCCAGGAGATTATGCGGGAAAACGGTCTGGACGAGCGGCTCATTCGGGCCACGGCCAGCCATGGCTACGGGATCACCGTGGACATTAAGCCTGAACACCAGATGGAAAAGGTGCTCTACGCCGTGGACGAATTGACCGGCCTTATTGGCGCCGCTGCCATGATGCGCCCCTCCAAGTCTGTGCAGGATATGGAGCTCAAGTCTGTAAAGAAAAAGTACAAGGATAAGAAGTTCGCCGCCGGCTGCTCCCGCGAGGTCATCGAAAACGGCGCGGCCATGCTGGGCTGGGAGCTGGACGACCTCATCTGGAAAACCATCCTGGCCATGCGGACGTGCGAGTAATGAGTTTAATAGCGAGAGAGGGGTGTTCTTTTTGCGAAAAAAGAACACCCCTCTCTCGCGCTCTCACCCCAAGAAAAGCAGGGGATGATCCCCTGCACCCCAGTTCCCGAAGGGGCATTTTC
>JAFUPO010000188.1 GCA_017481185.1 Clostridia bacterium
ATAAGGGATCTTGTCGACTGGATAGAAATTTTAATATATTGGGTCAAATTTAAACAGAATACTTCCATTGGTATGAAATCTGTGCTACAATATGCGAGAAGATATAAGAATTCGCCATTGGCGGCGATTATACGTGCCAATGCTTCGACAGGAAGGGAGAAGAATGGATATGGAACAGGTAAGGATTTTGCTGGTGGACGACAATGGGGAGCTGCGGCAGAAGATGGTGCAGCTGCTTAGCCATGAGGAGGGATTTACAATCGCCGGGGAGGCTGCCAACGGCCTGGAGGCGCTGGACATCCTTAAGCGCGAACCTATCGACGTGATGCTGCTGGATATTATTATGCCGCAGATGGATGGATACACCCTGATGGAGGAGATGCAGAAAATCACTTTGGATCCTGTGCCCCAGATTATTGCGGTTACAGCCCTGGGGCGGGACGATTTTATTATGCGGGCTATTGAATTGGGCGCCCGTTACTATATGATCAAGCCCTTTGAAAGCAAGGTGCTGGTGGAGCGTATCCGAGAGGTAGCCGGTCAGCCTCGCCTGCGGCAGATCCCGGGCGGCGTTACCGCGCCGGACAAAACCCGCACCCTGGACGAGCGCCTCTCCAGCCTCTTTTTGACCATTGGCATCCCTGCTCACATCAAGGGCTACCAGTTCCTCCGAGAGGCGGTAAAGATGGTCATCGAAACGCCCGACATCATCAACCGCATCACAAAGGAGCTGTATCCTGGCATTGGCCGCCGCTTTAACACCTCTGCCTCCAAAGTGGAAAGAGCCATCCGTCACGCTATTGAGGTGGCTTGGAACCGGGGCCGCATCGAGACCTTGAACACGGTTTTCGGCTGCAAGGTAGCCACCAAGGAGGATAAGCCTACCAATGGCGAGTTTATCGCCATGATTGCAGACAAGCTGGGCATGGAGCAAAGATCAGCGTAAGATCCGTTAAAAAATCACCGGCTTTAAGCTGGTGATTTTTTAACATAGAATGGTTTTTGACGATTTTGAAAGTCAAAAATTTTATTTGGGATACAGGTATGAAATTAGATTTATTTTTTGGCTTGACTTTAACCTTTTTGTACATTATAATTATACCAACTTTAAGGTGAAACGTGCGTTAGTTTCATCTTTCCTGAGGGGCGAAGCCCTATAAATTTCATAGAAGGAGGTTTCCCTAATGAAGAAACTGCTTTCCGTTCTGCTGGTCCTGGCGATGATGCTTGGCATGGCTCCTTTGGCTATGGCTGAGGAAGTTATCGAGCTGGATATGTACTTCCCCGTCTCCGTTGGCGGCGGTCCCGATGCTTTGATCACTGCGCTGTGCAACGAATTCCATGAGGAATATCCTGGCATCAAGGTGAACCCCGTGTACGCTGGTTCCTATGCTGACACCCGCACCAAGGTGCTGGCTGCTATGAACGAGCATAACACCCCTGCTATCGCCCTGATGTTCTCTATCGACCTGTATCAGCTGCTCTCCACCGGCAAGCTGTATGATTACAACAGCTTCTGCACCACCGAGGAAGATAAGGCTTGGCTGGATAGCTTCTATCCTGGCTTCATGGAGAACAGCCGTATCCCCGATGGCAATGGCGGCTACCTGGTGTATGGTATTCCGTGGCAGCGCTCCACCATCATCATGTACTACAACAAGGACGCTTTCGTTGAAGTCGGCCTGGATCCCGAAGCTCCCCCCACCACCTGGGAAGAGCTGGAAGAGTATGCGCTTAAGCTAACCAAGAAGGACGAAGCTGGCAACACCGTGCGTTACGGCGTGCAGATCCCCTCTGATAAGGCTGGCTACGCTTACTGGATGCTCCAGACCTTCACCCTGACCCAGGATGGTCAGAACCTGATGAGCGCTGATGGTAAGGAAGTTTACTTCAACCATGAAAAGACCATCAAGGGCCTGGAATTCTGGCATCACCTGTCTGAAATCGGCGCCCAGGCTCCCGGCACCGCCAAGTGGTCCACCACCGTTGGCGACTTCCTGGAGGGCAAGGTTGCGATTATGTACCACACCACTGGCAACCTGACCAACGTGAAGAACAACGCTACCTTCGATTTCGACACCAGCCGTCTGGCTGCTGGCACTTCCTACGGCTCTCCCACCGGCGGCGGCAACTTCTACCTCTTCAAGGATGAGAACATCTCTGACGAAGAGACCCAGGCTGCCTTCACCTTCATTAAGTGGATGACCGGCGATCCCGAGCGTGTGGCTCAGTGGTCTATGGATACCGGCTATGTGGCTCCTCGCCCCGTGGCTTATGAGACCGAGAAGATGAAGGCCTATGCGGCTGAATTCCCCTCTGCTTTGACCGCCCGCGATCAGCTTGAATATGCCTACGCTGAGTTCTCTGTGTATGATCAGGGCACTGTGCAGGATATTCTGGACACCGCCATCGAGCTGGTTATGACCGGCCAGTCTGACGCCAAGACCGCTCTGGACAATGCCCAGGCTGAGGCTGAGATGGTTCTGTTCGATTATCAGTAATTGCTGATTATCGAAGCTGTTAAGCTTCAAAATTAGTATCACTTTGCGGTTTCCCCACGGTTTTCACCGTGGGGAAACCCATATGAAATGGGGAATCGCATGAGTACGCTTACCCGCCGTGAACCAGTCATTAACAACGGCTTGGCCCGCGCCAGGCGCAAAAAGTGGAAGACCACAGGGCTGGCTCTGTGGCTGCTTCTGCCCTCTCTGGTCTTTTTGACCATGTTCACTTTCTATCCCATCGGCTATAGCCTTTTTATGTCCTTCTTCAAAAATAACCAGGCCACCTACCAAACGGGCCCGGTGTTTATTGGATGGGACAACTATATCCGCCTGTTCACAAAGGATAAGATCTTTACACAGTCTCTTTGGAACAACATCATCGTTGCCGTAACCACGGTGCCTACCTCCATCGCTCTGGCCATCTGCATGGCTTTGTTTGCCAACAAGGTTAAGGTGGGCAAGGGCTTGGTTCGCGTATCCTTCTTCTATCCCACGCTGCTGCCCATGGTGGCTGTGGCCAATATCTGGCTGTTTATTTACACGCCGATGTATGGCCTTTTAGGATACATCAATCCAAACTGGCGTTTTCTGACCGATCCGAATACAGTGCTATGGGCGCTTATCGTGATGTTGATATGGAAGCAGGCTGGCTATGTGATGGTCTTCTTCATATCGGGTCTGCAAAATATCAATCCGGAGCTTTATGAAGCGGCGCATATTGACGGCGCTAATGGCCGCCAGATCTTCTGGAAGATTACCTGGCCCATGCTGATGCCCACCACCCTGTATGTTATGATCATTACCATGACCAACGCTTTCAAGCTGGTGGATCATCTGTATATCATGACCAAGGGCGGCCCCGGCAACTCCTCCAATATGCTGTTGTTCTATGTGTATCAGACGGCATTTGACCGCTCTAACACCGGTTATGCCTCTGCCATTACCGTAGTCATCATCCTGCTGCTGCTGGTTCTGACTGCTGTGCAGTTCTTCACTCAGGACAAGCGTACTTACTATTCTTGAGGAAGGAGGAGCGAATATGAGCACTATTGTTTCCAAAAAGGAACGCGTACATGCTGCTGCGTGGAAAATGACCCCTGCCAAATTTCTGGAGTACTTTTTCATGTATCTGTTCGCTGCCATCTGCCTCATTCCGCTGCTCTGGATGGTGCGCACAGCGTTCATTCCTCACGAGTACGAGCTCAAGCTCTTTCAGCTGGCCTGGCCAACGCTGGATAACTTTGTAAGCATCTGGAATCAGGCGCCCTGGGTAACCTATTACGTGAACACCATTGTTGTGGTGGGCAGCGTGCTGATCATGCAGTACATCACCATCACCATGGCCGGCTATGCTTTTGCCCGCCTGGATTTCTACGGCAAAAATGCCTTGTTCATGCTGTTTCTGGTTCAGATCATGATCGCTGCCGACGTGTTGATTCTGCCTAACTACAAGGCTATTTCCGCCATGAACTTGGCCAACACGCTGCTGGGTACAGCGATGCCCTTCTTTGCCTCCGCTATGGGTACCTTCCTTATGCGGCAGACAATTAAAACGATCCCCTACGAGCTGGAGGAAGCCGCCCGCATCGACGGCTGCAACCTGTTCGTGATGATCATTCGCATCTATCTGCCCCTGCTGGTGCCCTGCTTCATCGCCCATGGCCTGATCGCCGCTTCCTATCAGTGGAACAACTTCCTCTGGCCGCTGATTACCATCAACTCAGTCAATAAGCGTTTGCTGACTGTGGGTTTGGCCATCTTCGCCCAGCAGGCTGAAATCGGCGCGGCATGGACGGACACCTGCGCGGCCACCTTCCTGACGGTTGCGCCGCTGCTGATCGTGTTCCTGTTCTTCCAGAAGCGCTTTATCGAGTCCTTTGCCCATAGCGGCATCAAGTAAGAGAGGCGCCTGGCACAGACACCCCCAACTGATAAAGGCCTTCACCTTTAGCGGAAAATTCGTAAAACAGTTAAGCCGACCTATGGTTACGATCATAGGTCGGTTTTTTATGTGATGCACTGGCGCGGTGCAGCACCGCAAATAA
>JAFUPO010000189.1 GCA_017481185.1 Clostridia bacterium
ACGCAGCCTACTACCTGCTGTCCCGGCTGATCAGTAGGGTCGCTGGCGAAAGGCTGGATTCCTTGCTCTGGCGCAGATTGCTGAAACCCATGGGCTTTGGCGAGATCGCTTGGAGCCGCTGCCCGCTGGAGCATCCCCTTGGGGCGACAGGGTTCTATGCCCGGGTGAAGGACATTGTAAAGCTGGGCGCAATGTATATGAATGAGGGCCGGTTTGAAGGGCAGCAGCTGCTTTCGCCCGCATGGGTTGCCCAAACGCTTCAGCGCGGGTATGAATTCCATCCCATGGGCAGCCCCCGGCTTATCGGCAAGGGGGGGATGTATGGGCAAGGCGTGGTATTCGCCCCGGAGAAGGGCTTTGCCGCCGCCTGGCATGCCTACGACCTGAACCATGGCGGCAACGAGGTTGTTCGCGTACTGGCACAGTACGCATAAGCAACGTATATCGGCGCGGATGCGCTGAAAGAATAAAGGAGGCACATCGCATGAAGAAACTCTTGGCTCTCTGTATGGCGATCATGATGCTGTGCGGCTCTCTGACCGCGCTGGCAGAGGAACCCATGATCATCAACATCGCTCGTGGTGGCGACACCACCACCATGGATCCCATCTTCGCAGGCGACAACGTGGACATTTGGGTCATGAACCTGGTGTTTGAGGGCCTGGTTCGCTCTACCCCTGACGGCAAGAGTGTCGAGCCCTGCCTGGCCACCAGCTGGGAAGTAAGCGAGGACGGATTGACCTACACCTTCCATTTGCGCGAGGGCGTGAAGTTCTCCAACGGTGAACCCGTCAAGGCAGAGGACTGGGAATACAGCCTTGAGCGCTCCATCAACGAGGGCGCCTGGAGCTCCCTTATCTCTTGCATCGACGATGTGGTGGTCGTGGATGACAACACCATCGACATCAAGCTGAAAACCCCCTCCGGCGCGCTGCTGGCAAACCTTGCGGCCTTCTACTGCGTGGTCGTGCCCAAGGATTACTACGCTGCCAACGCCGCTGATGTTCTGGCCTCCGAGCCCATCGGCAGCGGCCCCTTCTATCTGGATAGCTGGGTGCCGGAAGAGAATATGTGCTTCAAGAAGAATCCCTACTATTGGGAGGAGGGCAAGCCCCAGGCAACGGAAATCAATTTCCGCGTCGTGCCGGATGACAACACCCGCGTTATGCAGCTTCAGTCCGGCCAGGTGGATGCCATCACCGGCATCAGCGCCCAGATGAAGGTTATGCTGGAGGCTACCCCCGATGTGAAGGTAACGGAGTTTGAATCCACTCACGTCAATTACATCTCCATGAACTACACCAGCGAAAAGCTCAACGATGTGCGCGTTCGCCAGGCGCTTAGCTACGGCACCAACCGCGACGACATCATCATGGCGGTGTATGATGGCATGGGTTCCCGCTGCACCTCCATCGTGTGGCCTGCTGCGCCCCATTTCAATCCCAACCTGCCCACCTATGATTACGATGTGGAAAAGGCCAAGGCGCTGCTGGCTGATGCCGGTATGGAAAACCTTGAGCTGGATCTGATCATCACTGCCGGTTCCCCCGAGGATCTGATGATGGCTACCATTCTCAAAGCCCAGTGGGAGAAGATTGGCGTAACCCTGAACATTCAGCAGCTGGATTCTGCCGCCCGCCGCGAGCATCGCAACGGCCTGACCTTTGAAATCCTGCTTAACTACTTCACCTCCGACATCATCGACACCTCCGAAAATCTGGAGATGTTCTGCTACGATGAAAACTACAACTGCTGGCATCTGGGTTGGAATGGCCCTGAGCAGCAGCGGGCAGAGGATCTCGTCCGCGCCGCCGGCGCCACCAACGACGAGGAAGTTCGTATGAAGAACTATCAGGAAGCCCAGCTGATCTTCGCCGAGCAGGCGCTGATTATCCCCATCAACTGCGTGCCCACCACCATCGCCGTGCGCAGCAACATCGAGGGCTTCATCCAGACGCCTCTGGGCAACTATCTGTTCAATGACCTCGTGAAGAAGTAAGCTGCCTTTAACCCAGCGGGGTCGCTGCTGCAATACGCGGCGACCCCTCTTTCCAATTTATGATTCTGGCGAAATACAACACAACGGGCAGGTGTTGATAGCATGAAGCAGTTCAATTATATCCTCAAGCGCGTTCTGCAAATGATCCCGGTGCTGTTTCTTGTAACGGTGATCATTTTCTGGGGGATTCGTTTGATCCCCGGCAACCCTGCGCTGACTGTGCTGGGTGAGAAAGCGCCCCAATCCGCCATCGAAGCGATGGAGAAAAAGATGGGGCTTGACCAGCCCATCTGGAAGCAGTACCTGCTGTATATGCAGGGCATCTTTCAGGGGGATCTAGGCACCTCTATTCGTTTGAAGCAGCCGGTGCTCAAACTGTTTCAGGAGCGGTCGGTGGTAACGATTACCTACACAGTCATGAGCACCCTCTTCACCCTTATTATCGGTATTCCTGCCGGATATATCGCCGGCATTACGAAAAAAGGCATGGTGAGCAAGAGCATCACCTCTACCTCGCTGGTGTTTCTGTCGCTGCCTGAGTTCTGGTTTGCCATTTTGCTTCTGTTCTTCTTTGGATTGAAGCTGAGCTGGGTGCCTGTGGGCGGCTGGGGCAATACGTGGCCGGAGCACATCTATTCTATGCTGCTTCCTGCCTTCACCGGCGCCATTGGCTCAGTAGGCCTGCTGGTCCGCAACATCCAGGCGGGCGTTCAGAAGATTCTGGCACGCGACTATGTGGACTTTGCTCGAAGCAAGGGCTTGGCCAAGCCGCTGATCCGTTCTCGCTACGTGCTTAAGAACGTGATGGTTTCTACCATCACACTCATTGCCATGCGTATCACTTCCACCCTGGGCGGCTCGGTGGTTATTGAGACCGTCTTTGCGCTGCCTGGGTTGGGTTCCATGCTGGTCAACGCTATCAACGGCCGGGATTACATCCTTGTGCAGGGTACAGTTCTTCTGTACGCGGTCATCGTGCTGGTGGTGACGCTGATCACCGATATCACCTATTCCTTCATCGACCCTCGCGTCAAGCTGCAGTGAAAGGAGGACGGCTATTATGGCAGGCAAATCCAGCAAGCTCAAAAGCGGCAAGCCCGTATCCCTCATTATTGGCGGCGTGCTGTTCTCCGTAATTCTTCTCATGGCGCTCTTCCCCCAGCTGTTTACCTCCTATAACCCTTATGAGCTGGACTTGATGAACACCCTCAAGCCGCCCAGCGCCGAGCACTGGTTCGGCACGGACAACTATGGGCGCGATGTATTTGCCCGCGTGGTCTACGGCGCGCGCATTGACCTGACCATCGGCTTCCTTGCGATGATCGTGCCCTTCTTCGTGGGCAGCTTCATCGGTCTGCTGGCGGGCTATCATGGCAAGTGGGTGGACGCGATTATCATGCGCGTGCAAGACGTGATGACCGCCTTTCCCTTCACCATCCTGGTTATCGCCATCGTGACCATCCTGGGGGCTAATATCTCCAACTTATATATTGCCATCTGGCTGGTAGGATGGCGCGATTATACAAAGCTCGTCCGCTCCGAGGTGCTGGTGGAAAAGAACAGCGAGTATGTCCTCGCTGCCCGTTCATTGGGCTATTCCAACGCCCGCATCATGTTCCGCCATATTCTGCCTAACACGATTAACGCTGCGGTCGTTTACGCTGTCAGCGACGTGATGCTGTGTATGCTCATGGGCGCGTCGCTGTCATTCCTTGGGCTGGGCGTTCAGCCGCCCACGCCGGAATGGGGCGCCATCATCGCCGAGGGAAGGCCCTACATCCTCAACGCATGGTGGATCTGCGCCTTGCCCGGTGTGGCCCTGGCGATTACTGGCACGGCGCTGAGCCTGCTGGGCGAAGGCCTGTCCCATATACTGACCAATGACGGACGCAAGTGAGAGGAGGGAACGTATGCAGGAACCGTTGATGAGCGTGCGTGACCTGCGCACCTATTTCCTCAATGGCAAAAAAATTGTTCGCGCAGTGGACGGGGTATCCTTTGATGTAATGAAGGGCGAGATATTTGGCTTGGTGGGCGAAAGCGGCTGCGGCAAGAGCGCCACCTGCCGCTCGCTGATCCGGCTGATTCAGTCCTCCGGCGAAATCGTTGGCGGACAGATACTTTATGACAACAAGGACATCGCCCAGCTCTCTGAGAAGGCGATGGCTTCCATCCGGGGGCGAGAGATCGGCATGATCTTCCAGGAGCCCATGAATACGCTGAACCCTGTTACAACCGTGGGCAGCCAGCTGATGGAGGTTTTTCGGCCGCTGAAGCTATCCCGGGAGGATCAGACCCGCCGCGCGGTTGAGATGCTGCGCCTGGTAGGCATTGCATCCCCTCAGACGCGGCTGAAGGACTATCCGCACCAGTTCTCCGGCGGGATGCGTCAGCGCGCCATGATCGCCATCGCTCTGGCGGCCCAGCCGAAGCTCCTCCTTGCCGACGAACCCACCACGGCCCTGGACGTGACCATTCAGGATCAGATCATTAAGCTCCTTTTGCAATTGCGGGATCAGCTGCATATGAGCATGATTCTTGTTACGCATGATTTGGGCGTGGCCTCCCGTATGTGCAATCGTATTGCCGTTATGTATGCCGGGCGCATTATGGAGCTGGCCCCCGCCCGCGACCTGTTTTACACCCCCCGCCATCCCTACACCCTGGGGCTGATGCGCTCTATGCCGCTTTCCGGCAAGGGGGTGCGGCTGGAGCCCATCAGCGGTATGCCGCCCAATCTGGCGCAGGAAATCAAGGGCTGCCCCTTTGCGCCGCGCTGCGCCTATGCCTCGGATCGTTGCTGCACCGAGCTCCCCGAATTGCAGGAGATCGCCCCGGGTCACAGCACCCGCTGCCATCATGCGCAGGCGCTGGAGGGCGAGAGCTTCCTCACCCAAACCCGAAAGGCGGTGAACGCTCGTGACTGAATTTCGCGAACCCCTCCTTCATATTGAGAACATGGTGAAGCAGTTCCCGCAAAAGCAGACCATCTTTGAGATCATCTCCCGCAAGCCGGTGCAGTATGTTCGCGCGGTGGATGGCGTATCCCTTGACGTCATGAAGGGCGAAACCGTAGGTCTGGTAGGGGAAAGCGGCTGCGGCAAGTCCACCCTAGCCAAAACGGTTTGCTGCCTTTATCCAGCCAATGGGGGGCGCGCCATTTTCGATGGCGACGATATTTTCGCCCTGGATAAAGCCGCCTTGCGGCAGGCCCGGCATAAAATGCAGATGGTTTTTCAGGATCCCTATTCTTCGCTCAACCCTCGCATGACTATCCGGCAGATGCTCTACGAAGTGCTCAGTGTCCATAAGCTTTGCGCACCCAAAGACCGAGAAGCAGAGTGCCTGCGCATCCTCGACCTGGTTGGCATGACCAAGGAGGCCCTGGACCGCTACCCCAGCCAGTTTTCCGGCGGCCAGCGGCAGCGCATTTCCATCGCCCGTGCGCTGGTGATGAAGCCCCGGCTGCTTATTGCCGATGAACCCGTTTCCGCCTTGGATGTGTCCATCCAGGCGCAGGTGATCAACCTGCTCATCGATCTAAAGCAAGCCCTGGGGCTGACCATGCTTTTCATCTCCCACGACCTGCGGGTGGTGCGGTATATCTCCGACCGAGTGGTCGTAATGTATCTGGGCAAGGTGGTGGAGATGGGCGACACTGAGGAGCTGTTTGAACATCCTCGTCACCCCTACACCGATATTCTCATGAAAGCTGCCCCTGACGTAGACCCCGAAGCAAAGGGACGGGAGTATGCCATTCAGGGCGAGACTCCCAGCCCGATGAATGTGCCCTCCGGCTGCCGTTTTCAT
>JAFUPO010000190.1 GCA_017481185.1 Clostridia bacterium
GATCGTTGCCAATGCTACGGGCTGCTCCTCCATCTACGGCGGTTCCGCCCCCACCTGCCCCTACACCACCAACAACGAAGGCCATGGTCCCGCCTGGGCTAACAGCCTGTTCGAGGACAACGCTGAGTTCGGCTTCGGTATGAACCTGGCTATGGTTCAGCGCCGTGAGAAGCTGGCTGAGGAAGTTGCTCAGCTGGCTGAGAAGCTGGAAGGCGAAGACAAGGCTATCTGCGAAGAGTGGCTGGCCAACAAGGACAACGCCGAAGGCTCCAAGGCTGCTGCCAAGAAGCTGCAGGCTCTGGTGGAAGGCAAGGATTGCGAACTGTGCAAGTCTATCGCTGGCAAGGCTGATCTGATGGTCAAGAAGTCCATCTGGATCTTCGGCGGCGACGGCTGGGCTTATGACATCGGTTACGGCGGCGTTGACCACGTGATGGCTCAGGGCATGGATGTGAACATCCTGGTTCTGGATACCGAAGTGTACTCCAACACCGGCGGCCAGGCCTCCAAGTCCACCCCCACCGGTTCTGTGGCTAAGTTCGCTGCCGCTGGCAAGCGCACCAAGAAGAAGGACCTGGGCCTGATGGCTATGTCCTACGGCTATGTGTACGTTGCCACCGTGGCTATGGGCGCCAATCCCCAGCAGCTGCTCAAGGCCATGACCGAGGCTGAGGCTTATCCGGGCCCCTCCATCATCATCGCCTACGCTCCCTGCATCAACCACGGCATCAACATGGGCCTGGCCCAGGCTGAGGCCAAGAAGGCTGTGGAAGCTGGCTACTGGCCCCTGTATCGCTACAATCCCCAGCTGGCCGAAGAGGGCAAGAACCCCCTCACCATCGACAGCAAGGATCCCACCGGCGATTATCAGGAATTCATCAAGGGTGAGACTCGTTACACCTCTCTGATGAAGCAGTTCCCCGAAGCCGCTGAGAAGCTGTTCGCCCAGGCTGAAAAGGACGCCGCCGCTCGTTTGGCTGTGTACAAGAAGCTGGCTGACTAATAGCTTCCATCGAGTAACATACTTAGGCCCCCTCCAATCGGAGGGGGCTTTTTATATGCTTTCAAAGCAGTTCAAGGTGGACAAAAAAAGGAAATATGCTATAATGATAAAAATAGCTGGCATCGAAAAATACAGGAGGCCCTAATCATGAAAAAACTGTTGGCAGCGGCATTGGTTTTATGCTTGTTAACATCCTGCGCTTTAGCCGAGGCTCGTGACATGACCGGCACCTGGACGGTGACCTACGGCGAAATGTTTATTGGAGAAACCCAGATTCCCTACGATCCCAAGGATGCCAAGGTTGACCATACCTATGTGCTTAATGGGGATGGAACGGCCGCATATACCGGCATGGGCTTAGAGCGTAAGGGCACCTGGAAGCTGCAAGAGGATCAGATTGTTCTGAACTTTGACGATGGGCTGGAAACGGCGTACCTGACAGACTCAGGCTTTTATGTCAAAGGAAAGGCAATGAACGGCGCAGCCACGTTGATCAACTACTTTAAGCGAGAAGAAGCTCAGTTATCTGCCAATCAGGTGCCCAAGGTAACCCTGGCTCAAAACCTGGCGGAATTTGACGGCGCGTGGGATCTGATAATGGAAAACATTCGGGGGGCAAGCCCCATCAACGAATATACCCAGAACCATATGCTGAAGATCAGCAGCTGAACGGTTATCTACTATGTGAACGGCATTTTGGTGGAGAGTCAAGGCTGCCAGATGGTTTTGAAGGACGGCAAGCTGGCTGATCCTGAGCGCCCGGGCAGCGTTTATGGGTATCTCCATGGTGAAGACCTGTTGGAAATGAAGAGCGAAATTGGCCGTTACTATTACAAAAAGCTGGCTGATTGAAATATTCCCGGTATAAAGGAGACGATACGATGAAAAAAGTGTTATCCCTGGTAGCGGCCCTGATGCTTGTATGTGCCTGCGCCCTGGCGGAAACGGCAGAGCCCGCCATCGTAACGGCGGAGGATCAGGCTGAGTTTAACGGTGTGTGGGGCAATGCCTTTGTGTTTTATGGGGGCGCTCCCCATCCCATGAGCGAGGCAGGCCTCAGCTCCAGCATGGAGATTAAAGACGGCATTGTGACCTATCTTATGGATGATAAAAGCGCCACCTGGTCGATGGAGCTTAAGGAAGGAACCCTCCAGACCGGGGAAGGGGAGGGCCTGGTGATCATCGCCCTCCATGAAGGGGAGGTAGCCTCTGCCAGCATGGGCGGCTCCACCATCTATTATGAAAAGATCCAATTGGCCGCTATGGACGAGCCCACCCCCATCCTGGCGGAAAATCTGGCCCAGTTTGATGGCGCTTGGGGCAACTCATTTGCCATTAATAATGGCCTGCGCTATCCTACCAGTATGTTTGGCCTTGCTGCCTCCATGGAAATCGTCAACGGCGTGGCCACGATCAATATGGGCGGCGGTGCTGCTGATATTCCCATGAGTTTGGAAAACGGCGCGCTGACCATCAGCGCCAGCGCTTCCACCATGACCATCACCCTCTGTGAGGGAGATATTATCGCCCTGGTGATGAACGGCAGTTCCCCCATCTACTGCGAGCGAGTCAAATAAAGAGGAGATAGGAAAATGAAGAAGGTATTGGCTCTGGTACTGGCATTGGTCATGCTCGGAATGTGCGGGATTTCGCTGGCTCAGGCGCAGGATTTTGTCGGCCTGTGGCGGCTGACCTCCATGGTGGGCATTATGGACACCGTTAGCATTGAAGGCATGGCGGTGGATATGGCCGCCCTGGGCATTGAAAATGAGTATCCGATGGATCCTGCTGAATATGGCATGGAGATGACCATTGAACTGGCTGAGGGCGGCACTGGCCGGGTAAGCAATGGGGTCACCATTTCACAGTGTACCTGGTCCCAGGAGGATGGCGTGCTGCTGATTAAAGAAGGCACTGAAACCTTGACCTGTCAGCTCACGCAGGAAGGCTTTTCCATGGAGCAGTCCCTGCAGGAGGGGATGCGCCTGCGGATGAACCTGACCCGGGCGGAAGGCGTTTTTGAAGACTATGTACAGGTGGTTACTGCGCCTGCGGCTGTCGCTGCCCAGAGCCTGGCGGAGTTTAATGGCTCCTGGGGCAACAGCTACATGATTGTGAACGGCACCAAATACCTTATGAGCGATTTTGGCACGAGCATGGATCTTACCGTTGCAGACGGCGTTGCCAATGTTACAGTGGCCGGGACCCCCATGGGTTCGATTACCCTTACGCTGGTGGATGGCAAGTGCGCTATGGACGACGGCACCGGGGAGACCGGTGAAATAGTGCTTCATGAAGGCGGTGTGCTTTCCATGGTTCTGGAAAGCGGGTCTGTTTATTTTGAAAAGATGCAATAATCTTTGGAGCCTCTTCCCAATGGAAGGGGCTTTTCCTATTTTGCCCAGCATGATATAATCAAGAAAAACTGATGGAGAGATTACAATGCGCAAACTGGCGATTTTGCTGAGCCTCATATGCCTTTTGTATGCCGCGCCGGCCCTGGGTGAGGTCTATACGGATATGGTCTCCCTTTCCCAAGCTGTGGCAGCCGCCAAGAAGGATGCCACCTTTACCATTGGCGCTGACCTTATTGCCGACCCTGAGGACTGCATCATTCGCAACACCTCCAAAGCGGTCATCACCCTGGATGGGCAGGGCCACTATGTGGATTATTTCCTTTTCACCGATGGCGCCTTTGAGGTCGTCAACATGGAGGTGGATCTTTGCGTTCTGACCTCTCAGAAGAAGAACAATACGGTTACCCTGACATTGGGGGCAGACGCCAAGGTCGGCACCGTGGGCTTTGATGGGGATGCGGCGGGCCATTTGACCCTGCGCAACGCAGGCTTTGTGCGGCGGGCTGTTTCCAACGGCACGGCAGCTGCCGTCACCATCGAAAACACGGGCCTCATTGAAGGCCCCTCCGGCTTGCAGGTCATGGATCAGCGCATGGTAAATTATAAAA
>JAFUPO010000001.1 GCA_017481185.1 Clostridia bacterium
GCACTGTGGCGGAGGTATATCTGCACACCACCGATTATGCCCAGGCGGCAGCAGAGGTGCTCCTGCGCACCCATGGGGAGGCTGGCTGCATCTTTTTTGTAATGGACGAAAAGGATATGCTTTATTTTCTTGCACAGGATGTAGGCATTGGCTCCGACGGCTGGGCCCTCACGGGCGATCCCACCAAGCTTGCCTACAAGCCTCATCCTCGCTCCTATGGGGCCATTACCGAGTTTTTTCGCCTGGCGCGGGAGCATCAGCTCTGCTCTGTGGAAGAAGCCGTTCGTCGGGTCACCTCCAAGGGGGCGGATATGATCGGCCTTCGTGATCGGGGGCGTTTGCAGGTTGGCCTAACGGCGGATATTGCCGTGTTTGATCCTGATGCCCTTGCCCCCCGGGCCACCTATCTGGAACCGGTACAGCTTTCCAAAGGCGTGGCTCATGTATTGGTCAACGGCGGCGTCGCTTTGGAAAGCGGGCGGCAAACCTCGCTGCGAAACGGTCGTTTTTTGCGAAAAAAGAGTCTGTAAGGGGCGCGCCGCACCATAAATCCAAGAGAAACGCCCCTTTTTTCAGTCGCTTGCACAGCCTTTCCTTTTTTTGCAGTATTTTTCAAAAAAGGTGTTGACAAAGCGCTTCAGTCATGCTATTATGCTAACAGTTCACCGCACTAAAGCGTTGAACCAAACGAAGAAATATTCATTCAGGGAGGTTCCGCATTATGAAAAAGATGTTGGTCGTCATCATGGCTCTGGTAATGGCTCTGTCTATGGTATCTGCTTACGCTGAGACTGATAAGGAATACGTGGTCAACAAGGGCACCCTGGTGGTGGGCATTACCGATTTCGCTCCCATGGATTACAAGGACGCCGATGGCAACTGGATCGGTTTTGACGCTGACCTGGCTACCGCTTTCGCCGCTGAACTGGGCGTGAAGGTTGAATTCGTTGAGATCGACTGGGACAACAAGATCCTTGAACTGGATGCCAAGGCTGTTGACTGCATCTGGAACGGCATGACCCTCACCGACGCTGTGAAGGCTGCCATGGAAACCTCCAACCCCTATATGAACAACGCCCAGGTGGTCATCGTTCCCGCCGACAAGGCTGACGCTTATCAGACCGTTGAAAGCCTGGCTGGCCTGACCTTTGCTGTGGAAGCTGGCAGCGCCGGTGAAGCCGAAGTGACCGCCCTGAACTTGAACTGCACCCCCGTGACCGCTCAGGCTGATGCCCTGATGGAAGTTGCTGCCGGCACCTCCGATGCCGCTGTGATCGACTCCCTGATGGCCGCTGCCATGGTGGGCGAAGGCACCAACTACGCCAACCTGGCCTACACCGTTGGCCTGAACTCCGAAGAATATGGCGTAGGCTTCCGCAAGGGTTCCGACCTGGCTGCTGAATTGAACGCTTTCCTGGTGAAGGCTGACGAAGATGGCACCCTCGCGAAGATCGCTGAAACCTACAAGGTGCAGGCTGCTCTGATCGACCAGAAGTAATGGCCTTTAGAAGCCAACCAACGGGAAACCGCCCTGTGCGGTTTCCCGCTTTGAGCGTTTAAAACCCTTTCGCAAATACCTTTAGAAAGTAGGAACTGATTATGCCCGAACTGCTGGCACAGATCACAGAACAGATGCCCATTGTTTTCCGCTCCCTGAACGTGGGCTTCGGTCAGACCCTGCGCCTGTTCTTCGTGACCCTATTGGTCGCGCTGCCCCTGGGCCTTGTGATTTCCTTTGGCTCCATGGCCATCTTTAAGCCCTTGAAATGGCTGACCCGTATGTTTGTGGGCTTCATCCGCGGCACGCCGCTGATGATTCAGCTTTTGATCTTCTACTATTTCCCCGGCCTGGTATTGAAAAATAACATCTGGGGCAGCGGCGAGGCGGGCCGCTTTATGGCCGCTTCCGTTTCCTTCATCATTAACTACGCCTGCTATTTCTCTGAAATCTATCGAGGCGGCATCCAGGGCATCCCCGTAGGCCAGGAGGAAGCCGGTCTGGTTCTGGGCATGACCCCCATGCAGATCTTCTTTAAGGTCAAACTGATGCAGATGATCAAGCGCATCGTGCCCCCCATTGCCAACGAGATCATCACCCTGGTGAAGGATACCTCCCTGGCCCGCATCATCGCATTGCAGGAGATCATTTGGGCCGGTCAGGCCTTTATGAAGGGCAGCCAGGGCATTTCCGGCGCCATTTGGCCCCTGTTTTTTACCGGCGTTTACTACCTGGTGTGGAACGGCCTGCTCTCCTGGCTCCTGGGCAAAGTGGAACAGAAACTAGATTATTTCAAGTAAGGCGGTGAACGACGATGGCCATCTTAACGGTAGAAAACTTTGAAAAAAGCTTCGGCGACGTGCGGGTTCTTGACGGCATCTCTTTCACCATGGAAAAAGGCGAGGTGCTTTCCCTTATCGGCTCCTCCGGCAGCGGTAAAACCACCCTTTTGCGATGCCTGAACTTTCTGGAGCGGCCTGACTCCGGCCGGATGCTCCTGGGCGCCAAAGTCCTCTTTGATGCCGCTGACGCCCACACCTTAAAGGAATCTGAGATTCGCAGAAAGCGGCTGCACTTTGGTTTGGTTTTCCAGAACTTTAACCTCTTTCCCCAGTATACAGCTTTGCAAAACGTGATGCTGGCCCGGGAGCTTTTGGCTAAGGAGCAGCCGGATTATAAGGCTAACAAGCACAAGATCCGCGCTGAGATCCAGGAGCAGGCCAAGGGCCTCCTTGCTCAGATGGGCCTGAGCGAAAAGATGAATCACTATCCCCACCAGCTTTCCGGCGGTCAGTGCCAGCGGGTGGCTATCGCCCGGGCCCTGAACCTCCACCCGGATATCCTCTGCTTTGACGAGCCCACCTCCGCCCTGGACCCCGAGCTCACCGGCGAGGTCTTGAAGGTCATCCGTGAGCTGGCGGATCAGAACACCACCATGATCATCGTGACCCATGAAATGAGCTTCGCCCGGGATGTGGCCAGCAAGGTCATCTTCATGGACGAAGGCAAGATCTGCGAAATGGGCGACCCCCAGCAGGTCTTCGGCAATCCGCAAAAGGAACGTACCTGTCACTTCCTGGCCAATTATAATGGGAACCTGTAAACAATAGCAAAAGAGCGCTGGAAAAAGATTTCCGGCGCTCTTTTATGTTTACAAACAGCCGCAGCATTGAAAAGCTCCGTAAAATGGGCTACAATGAATGTATCGTTTCAATCCCAGAGGGAGGTACTGGCCATGACTGACGTACAGCAGAGAGCCGCAGCCGCCAAATTTGCCGAGTATTGGAAGGGCAAAGGTTACGAGAAGGGAGAGAGCCAAAAATTCTGGCTTTCTTTGCTGCGTAGTGTTTTCGGTGTAGCGGAGCCGGAAAAGTTCATCTTCTTTGAAGATCAGGTGCGCCTTGATCATACAAGTTTCATTGACGGCAGCATCCCCTCCACCCGTGTGCTGATTGAGCAGAAGGGCCTGAACAAGGACCTCCGTGCGCCTATCCGGCAGTCGGATGGTTCCCTGCTGACGCCGTTTCAGCAGGCCAAACGGTATGTAACGGAGCTGCCCCTGTCCCAGCATCCGCGCTGGATTGTGACCTGCAACTTTGCCACCTTCTTGGTGTATGATATGG
Organism: Clostridia bacterium; assembly: GCA_017481185.1. The sequence goes on from JAFUPO010000001.1 coordinate 3,622, forward strand.
AAAAGCCCAATGGCGAGCCGGAGGAAATCCACCTGGCTGACCTGGAAAAGGAATACTACCGGCTGCAATTTCTGGTAGATGTGGCCGATGCCAATATTCAGAAGGAGATGGAAATCTCCATCCAGGCGGGCGAGCTGGTGGGCAAGCTGTACGACGCCATCCTGAAGCAGTATATCGATCCTGCCGATCCCCATTCCCTTAAAAGCCTGAATATGCTGTGTGTGCGCCTGGTGTTCTGCCTGTACGCGGAGGATGCAGGCATTTTCGGCAAGCACCATATGTTCCACAACTATATGCAAAACGCGGGCGTCCGCAATGCCCGCCGTGCACTGATTGATCTGTTCCGCGTATTGGATACCAAACCCGCTGACCGTGACCGCTATATGGACCCAGAGCTAGCCGCTTTCCCCTATGTGAATGGTGGTCTATTCTCTGATGAAAACATTGAAATTCCCCATTTCACTGAGGAGATTATGGCCCTGCTCCTTGCCAACGCCAGCGAAGATTTTGACTGGCGCGCCATAAGCCCCACCATTTTCGGCGCGGTGTTTGAGAGCACCCTAAACCCGGAGACCCGCCGCAGCGGCGGTATGCATTACACCTCCATTGAGAACATCCACAAGGTCATTGACCCGCTGTTCCTGGACGCGCTGCGCAAGGAGCTGGAGGAAATCCGCGAAATCAGCGTGGTTCGCACCCGCACGATGAAGCTCCACGCCTTCCAGGA
>JAFUPO010000191.1 GCA_017481185.1 Clostridia bacterium
CCGGGTGGAGGTAAGAAACTAAAACTCTTCACTCTTAGTTCTTCACTCTAAACTCCCTCCACACGCGTGGGCATATACAATGCCCCCCCTACATCGCGTCGTAGGGGCGGATCCTGTATCCGCCCGCCTGGCTGCGCCTGAGGGATAATGGTCACTGTTCCATCCCCGGCCTGGGGGCCGTAAAGGCCGAAGCCTGCGTGGCAGCCGCCCTCAATGACCAATTCCTCAAAACCGGCGGGCAGCAGGGCCTTGCCGGTTTCATATTTGGATTGGTTCAGCACCTGATCCTCCGAGGCCAAAATATTCAGCACCTTCACATCCAATTGGGAAAAGTCCTGGGTGGAATAAGCGGCCAGCATCACCAGCCCATCGAAAAGGCCCGGATGCTCTGCCAGGCAGCCGCCATGGATCCGCCCAGAGAATGGCCGCCGATGTACCAGCTGCCAACCTGAGAAAAGGCTTCCGGCACCTGGCGCCCGCGTCGGCATCCAGCACCGCCTGGCGCAGAGGTATCTCCACCAGCACGCACAGGATGTCCCAGGCGGCACAGGCTTTCATCAGAGGTTCATAGGCCAGGTGATCCACCTTGCCGCCGGGGTAAAAAACCAGACCCGCTTTGGGATTCTCCAGGGCATAAATATGCCAGCCGCCCTGGCGGGTCACTTCAAAATCGCTGCCCTCGGGGGTTGAAAACGGCCGTTTCGTCAGCCGGATAATAATCGTTTGCATACCAGGCAAAGCCGCCCACCAACACAAGGGCTGCCAGGGCGAACAAAGCCGCTTCTTCACGGTTTGCTCCTTTTGCCCAGGCAGCGCTTCATCAAAAGATCCGTCCGGGGCAGTAAAAAGTCATACATCATAAAAACGATGTTGCCCATCGCCATCAGGATCAGCCCCATCCACCAGGTCATGACCTCGGGAACAAGCACCCAGATAATCAGCGCCTCCACACCCAGGGTGACCAGGTTGAAATAAGCAAGCTTTCCCGGCCACCTGAGCCCCCTGGGCAGCTTTTGAAACCACGGATATAGAATGGGATATAGCCCGAAGATGGCCGCATACATCAGGTTTTCTTCCGCATTGGGCACCAGCATGAATGAAAGGATGCTCACACAGCCCCACACCAGCCACTGATACTTAATGCCGTGCCTGCGCCCAATGGGCGCCAAACAGAAGCCGCAGATCATGGGGCTCAGGTACATACCCAGCTCCAATACGCCGCCCAAGAGCATGATTACCACGCTTAAGGCTGCCGTCATACCGCAGGCCGCGATGGTTTTGCTTTTCATGATTGTTGTTTGCGCGGGAGGGGCTTTCTTAAAAGAAAGCCCCTCCCGCGCGCTCCCTCTTTAATGAACTTCATTGCTTAAAAGCACACTTCAAGCCTGTATTAGATATTCGGCTGAACATACGAGGGCCGCACCCTTTCGCTGTTCCATTGCAAAATTTTTATGCCCGTTCCAGCGCATCCGCGATCCGCTCGCAGGCATGGCCATCGCCATAGGGGTTGCTGGCCTTGCTCATCGCCTCATAGGCTGACTTATCATTAAGCAGCCGCTTAAACTCAGTATAAATCGTTTCTTCATTGGTGCCCACCAGCTTAAGGGTACCGGCGGCGATGCCTTCGGGGCGCTCCGTGGTATCCCGCATCACCAGCACCGGCTTGCCCAGGCTGGGCGCTTCCTCCTGGATTCCGCCGCTGTCAGTAAGAATCAGATAGGAGCGCGCCATGAAATTGTGAAAGTCCAGCACCTCCAGAGGCTCGATGATACGGATGCGCGCATCGTCGCCCAGCTCTTCCCGGGCCGCCTGGCGAACCACAGGATTCATATGGACGGGATAGATAACCTTCACATCAGGATGCTCGTCCACAATACGGCGAATAGCCTTAAACATCTGGTGCATGGGTTCGCCCAGATTTTCACGGCGATGGGCCGTGAGCATGATCAGGCGGCTGCCCTTTGCCCAATCCAGCTGAGGATGGCTGTAATCCTCCCGCACGGTGGTTTTGAGGGCGTCAATGGCGGTATTGCCGGTCACATAAATGGTTTCTGCCTTCTTGCCTTCGTTCAAAAGATTTTGCTTGGATAGCTCCGTAGGCGTAAAATTGTATTTGGCAACGATGCCCACCGCCTGACGGTTGAATTCCTCAGGATAGGGCGAAGAAATATCATAGGTGCGCAGCCCCGCCTCCACATGGCCCACCGGAATCTGCAAATAAAAGCAGGCCAAAGCGGTCACGAAGGTGGTGCTGGTGTCGCCATGAACCAACACCACATCAGGCTGCTCCTTCTGCAAAACCTCGCGAATCCGCTCCAGGATATTCACGGTCACATCAAACAGCGTCTGCCGATCTTTCATGATGGACAGATCGTAGTCCGGCGCAACGCCGAAGGCTTCCAGCACCTGATCCAGCATCTGCCGGTGCTGACCCGTAACGCACAGGATGGTCTTGAGCTGCGGGCGCTTCTTCAATTCCAATACCAAGGGGCACATCTTAATGGCCTCCGGCCGCGTGCCAAAGGCCACCATAACCTTTTTCATTGCTTGTTCACTTCCAGGCAGGTTTGAACGTTTCATTCTCCGCTATTGTATGCTTTGCGAACTGCTTATAGAATCAGCCAATAAACGACTTTTCGTAGGCGTCGCAGATCTCGTTAACTTCCCCCTGCATATAAACTGTTCCGCCGTTGAGCCATACCACGTGCTTGCACATAGCGCGGATTTGGCTGATGCTGTGAGAAACAAACAGCACCGTGGTGCCCCCGCCCATCAATTCCATCATTCGCTGATGGCTCTTTTTCTGAAAAGCCTCGTCGCCCACGGAAAGAATCTCATCCACAATAAGAATATCGGGCTTTACAATGGTGGCCACGGAAAAGGCCAGCCGGGCCAGCATACCGGAGGAATAGGTTTTCAGGGGCATATTGATAAAGTCGCCCAGCTCCGAATAATCCACGATTTCTTGATATTTGCTTTCCAAAAACTCCTTGGTGTAGCCCAGGATCGCGCCGTTAAGAAAAACATTTTCACGCCCCGTCAGCTCAAAGTCAAAGCCGCTGCCCAATTCCAGCATGGGCACCACATGAGCCGCCCGTTCCACGCAGCCTGTTTGGGGCTTAAGGATGCCGGAGATCACCTTCAAAAGGGTGCTCTTGCCCGCGCCGTTGCGGCCAATAATGCCCAGCACCTCGCCTTTTTTCACCTGAAAGGAAACGTTTTTTAAGGCCCAGAACTCATTATATTTATGCTGCCCTTTCAGGGCCCGCACCACCCACTCCTTTAGGTTGGTGGTTTTATTTGCATCCATACGAAAGCGGACGCTTACATCTTTGATGTTCAGCATGATGTTGCTCATGGTCGCACCTCCTTACAGATACAGAATAAACTTATTCTGCTGCTTTCTGAACACCCACAGCCCCAGGGCCAGCGGCACGCCCGCGCCTAAAATACAGTACAGGTAGGTTACCGGCTGGGGCGTTACGCCCTCCATCAGGATGCAGCGAACAAAGTAAACAAACTGGTACATGGGGTTCATGTGATAGAGCTGGATCAGGTTCGCCGGAATAATGGATTCCGGATAGAAGATGGGCGTCAGGAAGTTCCACATCATGATCACCACGCTCCACAAAAACGCCGTATCACGGAAGAACACGTTGCTGGTCGCCAGCAAAAGGCTCATGCCCAGGGCAAAGGCCACCAGGCAGATGATCGGAAAGGGCAGCAGCAAAAATGCCTTTGTAATGGGCAGGCCGCTAATAATAACCGTTGCCAGCAAGGGGATCAGGGCGATCAGCAAATTCACCGTGGATGAAATTACGCGGCTGAACGGATAAATATATTTAGGCACATAGACCTTGTTAATCAGCGAGGCATTGCTGCTGATGGAGGTCATGCCCATATTAGAAGCTTCGCTGAAAAAATTGAACATGACGATACCGGAGAGCAGATAGACCACGAAATTCGGAATATTGCTCTTAAACAGCGTAGAAAAAACGATGTACTGCACCACCATGGTCAACAGGGGATTCAAAAAGCTCCACAAAACGCCCAGAACGGACTGGCGGTATTTGGTATTAAAATCACGGGATACCAAACATTCCATCAAAAAGCGGTAGCGCTTTGTTTCCTCCACAGCCACAAAGAAAATATTGCGCTTGCCCCTTTGGCGGCACCAGTTAAGCCACACTGCCAGGCCCACGTAGATCAAAAGCACAGCGCCTGCGCACCACAGGTAGATCTGCATGGTATCGGTATGGTTACAGCCCTGAACCGTCCAATCCAAATGGCCCTTAATGCTCTCACCATTGACCCGCAGGCCCGCCACATCCCCTGAGGCAATGACATAGCGGCCAGCATCCACCGTATCGCCGAAATAAAGAGAAAAATACTTGCCATCCTCCGGGCGCGTCACCGTCAGCTTAAGCGTTAGCTGCTCGTTGGCAGGAACGGCCCCCTGAGCAAAGGTCAGCGCATTGGCCGCCATGTTTTCCAGCTGGTTCAATAAAATCTGCGTCTGCGCCAGAACCGCTTCTCCCTGGCAGATTTCAGCTGTCAGCGTGCCCTCTATCTCTTGCGGGATACTGGGGTAGATCACAATGCTGTCGATCTGATTACCGGCAAAATCAAACTGCTGCTCCACCACCGCCCCATGGGTCAAGTCTGGCAGCACCTTCTGCATGGATGCAAAAGACTCAGAAACCGCCGCATTAGACCAGCTCTCCTGAACAATCCAATAAAACAGCGCAAGCATCACAATAAGCGCTAAAAAACCAATGGCCCCCTTCTTCCAAAAAGAAAGCTCCCTTTTTACGTTGCCAGGATTCATACAAAATGCTCCTCTTAATGCGAAATCTATATAACAAACCAATTTATTATAACCGTTTTCACTTTTAAAATCAACCAACCAGCGCCAGCTTACAGTGTCTTTTACCCTGCGCCTGTTTTCTTTTTACAGATTGTTTGCTATAATAGATCATAGCCAAAATCGGTTTATTTAAAAAAGAGGTGTATTGAATGTACCGCCTGTTAGCATTGAACCCGCAATTGCAGCCTTTCAAAGCGGATATCGACCTACGGATGAAGCTTTACCACGATACCCGCGCTCGCCTGCTGGCTGGCGGCAAAACCCTTTATGATTTTGCCAACGCCCACCAATACTATGGTTTTCACCATGTAAACGGCGGCTGGTACTACCGCGAATGGGCCCCTGCCGCCCGCCAGCTGTATCTGGAGGGTGATTTTAACGGCTGGAATCAGACCAGTCATCCCCTGACCTCACTGGGCAACGGCAGCTGGGAGATCTATTTGGACGGGGATAATGCCCTTTGGGAGGGCTGCAAGGTCAAAGTCGTGGTAGACAGCGCTTTAGGGCGCATGGAGCGCCTCCCGCTGTATGCCCGCCGGGTAGTTCAGGACAAAGCGACTGTTACCTGGTGCTGCGAGGTGGTGGATGAGCAGCAGGTTTTTCACTGGACGGATCAGGCCTTTGAAGGGGAAAAGGAGCTGTATATCTACGAGGCTCATGTGGGCATGGCGCAGGAGGAGGGCCGAGTCGGTACCTACCGAGAGTTTGCCGACAATATTTTGCCCCACGTAAAAAAAGCTGGCTACAACACCATTCAGCTGATGGCCATTATGGAGCATGCCTATTACGGCTCCTTTGGCTACCAGGTATCCAACTTTTATGCCGCCTCCTCCTGGTTTGGCAAGCCTCATGATTTAAAATATCTGGTCAATAAGGCCCATGAAATGGGCATCCGTGTTCTTTTGGATCTGGTTCATTCCCATGCCGTGAAAAACACCGCCGAGGGCATCAATATGTTCGATGGCACCGTGTGGCAGTTCTTTCACGACGGCATGAAGGGCGAGCATCCCGCCTGGGGCACCAAGTGCTTTGATTATGGGCGGGATGGCGTTCTCCACTTTCTGCTCTCCAACCTGAAATTCTGGATGGAAGAATATCACTTTGACGGCTTCCGCTTTGACGGCATCACCTCCATGCTCTACCATGACCATGGCCTGGGCGTAAGCTTTGACGATAATCACAAATACTTCTCCCACAACACCCATGTGGAAGCCATCACCTATCTGCAATTGGCCAACGAGCTGATCCGCCAGGTGAACCCCAACGCCGTCACCATCGCTGAGGATATGAGCGGAATGCCCGGTATGTGCCTGCCTATTTCAGATGGCGGCATCGGCTTTGATTACCGCCTAGGCATGGGCCTGCCGGATATGTGGATCAAAACCGTCAAAGAAAAAACCGACGATGAGTGGGATATTTTCAAAATGTGGTGCGATATGTGCCTGCGCCGCCCCGGCGAAAACACCGTGGCCTACGTGGAATCCCACGACCAGGCCCTGGTGGGCGACAAGACCATGATCTTCCGCCTGGCGGATGCAGCTATGTACACCGACATGAACAAATCCTGCCATAATCAAACCATTGACCGGGCCATCGCCCTGCACAAGATGATCCGCCTGTTCACCCTGGCAGGGGGCGGCGAGGCTTACCTGAACTTTATGGGCAACGAGTTCGGCCATCCCGAGTGGATCGACTTTCCTCGGGAGGGCAACGGCTGGAGCTTCCACTACTGCCGACGTCAGTGGAGCCTCAAGAACAACGGTTTCCTCAAATATCAGTGGCTCAACGACTTTGATGAGGATATGATCCATCTGGCCAAGGAAAACCGCATCTTTAACCAGCAGATGGGCGATCTGCTCCTCAACAAGCAGCCCGAAAAGGTGCTGGTGTTCTACCGTCACGGCCTGCTCTTTGCCTTCAACTTCCACCCCTCCCAAAGCCTCACCAACGTGCTGGTGCCCGTCCATCAGCCTGGGGAATACACTGTGGCGCTGTGCTCTGATGATGAAAAATACGGCGGCTGGAACCGTGTACAGCACATCCCCTACCCCACCAAGCTCTTTGACGGCAAGCACTATGTGGAGCTCTACCTCCCCGCACACACGACCGTGGTGCTTAAGGAGCGGGTCATTTGGCCGAAGCCTGAAAAAAAGCCTGCGAAGAAGACCGCGAAATCGATCATGGCAGAAACAGATTAAGCAACAGTCCAGCGGACGGTTTATTTGAGCCGTCCGCTGTCTTCTTTTGACAGGAGGGAGCGTATGAACCCCAACACCGCCCAGCAAATCCTGCTGGCGCTTGCCCGTGGCGTCGATCCTCTCACCGGCCAAAAACTGCCGCCTGAGCATTTGATCAACGAGCCCGCCATCTCGCTGGCTTTGAATGATGCAGTCAACGCCCTAAGCCGCCAAGCTGCTCAGGAGGCGCCCGCTGTCTCCATCAACCGTCCCGGGCTTTCCCCAGGGATCAGGCCCTGGACAGAAGAGGAGAACGCACAACTGATGAAATTCTATATTTATCAACAGAACGCACCCTATATCATTGCCAAACGGCTGAACCGCTTGACGGACGATGTGGTAGCACAATTGGAGCATTTGCACTTTCTGCCCCGGGATGCCTGGCCTGCTCCACCGCCCGCCCCCGCCAGGGCCAACCGTCCCTGGGTAAAGGATGAGGAGGAGCTATTGCTGCATCTCCATGATCATGACTGGTCTATTGCCTCCATCGCCAAGAAGCTCGAGCGCACTGAAAGGGCCATTGAAATGCGACTGGACCGGCTGAGCGAAACAGATCTTCCAGAAAACTGCGTCGGGCCTCATCGCCCCTGGATGCGCAAGGATCTGGATCTGCTTCGGAATCTTTTCAACCAGGGCTTTACCGTGGAAACCATTGCCGAACAGATGAGGCGGGATCCTGTTTCTGTAAAGGCACGGTTGTTCTATATGGGGCTGCGCAAGAAAGAGCCTCGTTTGATTCCATCCGGCAAAGATTAAGAGCCGGGATCATTGCATCCCGGCTCTCAGACTGTCGATAAAGTAACGGAAAAATACCGGGGATGCAATGAAGGGGCGTTGCCCCTTCATTTTTAAATCGTATCGACCGAGGGCCTTCGGCCCGGTTAAACGCCCCGAAGGGGCTGTCGGTCGGGCGGGGCGTTTAGCGTAATAAAATGAAATTTTATGGAGCTAAACATTCCTTAGCATCCTCAAAAAGTGGCGTATGCCACTTTTTCGACACGCTGAGAGCCGGGATCATTGCATCCCGGCTCTTTTTTTACCGTTCAAAGGGTCTGTTAAAGGATCCGATCTCGATCAGGTTCCCCTCAGGGTCTGCG
>JAFUPO010000192.1 GCA_017481185.1 Clostridia bacterium
CCCTGTTGGAAAGGCCAGCGCAGTATAGGCAAAGCCCTTGCCCTTCTCAACAAGCGCCTGAAAGCTTCGGATCTGTCGCAGGGTCAAAACCGCCTGGCGGCAGCGGCGAGCGGTGAAATCCTGGTATACCTGGGGTTGGGAAACTTGGGCAAAGGTTGCGGGCAGGCCATCGGCAGGCAAGCCCAAGGCTCCTGCTAACAGCAGGGGAATACCTGGGGCGCATTGGAGGCTGCTTTCCCCTTGATCGGACGCGGCCAAGGCATAGCCCCCTAGCAGAAGGGGCAGGGCATACTGCTCTCCCTGCCATTTGCCTGCCATGAGCAAGCTATCTGCCATGGGCCAGGCTCCGGCAAGGGGGGTAAGCAGGCGCTCAGGCTCGGGGATTGCTCCGGGGGCGAAGATGACCCCGTCGGGCAGTACTGCCTGGGGGTCTGCCAGTTCGGAGGCCTGAGCGGCGCGCAGATACAGCCGCACCCCGGTGTGAGCTTTCTCATAGGCGGCGGCTTGCTTTTTGAGGTATCCGTCCGCGCCCACGCAGTCGCCTATGAGCCAGATGCGCACCAGTCGGTTTTCTTTGGGACGGATGCCCGGGGGCGGCGCGGCCTGCTGGGTGAAGTAAAAATGGGATAAGAGCGGATAAAGGCCGATGGCTGCCGCCGTTAGGATGAGGCAGGGCACAAGAAGCCATTTGCGCATGGCAGGGACCTCCTTTGGTCTAAGGTATGAGAGATTCAGCCCGGTATGCGTTTTTTTACGCAAACAACCACAAAGATTGCGATTGCCAAATAAGGGCATACCTTATATAATATAAAGTTAGAAAAACCAATGGAGGTGTACCGGTATGACTTACCGTGAAGCTTATGAAAACTGGCTGGAGATCTTTCAAGACGATCAGGAGACCGTGGCGGATCTCAAGGCCATTGCCAATGATGAAAAAGAGATGGAGGATCGGTTCTACACGGAGCTTTCCTTCGGTACGGCTGGTATGCGGGGCGTTTTGGGCGCCGGCACCAACCGCATGAACAAGCAGAATGTGCGCCGGGCCACCAAGGGCCTGGCCGACTACCTCAATGAGGATGCCGCCAACGCTGCCCGGGGCGTGGTCATCGCTTACGACAGCCGCCGCAAGTCCTCTGAGTTTGCCAAGGATACCGCCCTGGCCCTGTGCGCCCAGGGGGTGCCTGCCTACCTGTTTGACGCCTTGCGCCCCGTGCCGATCCTTTCCTACGCGGTGCGGCACCTGAACGCGGCTGCCGGCGTGGTGATCACGGCCAGCCACAATCCACCCCAGTACAACGGCTATAAGGTCTATGGCGACGACGGCGCCCAATTGGGCCCGGAGGCCGCCCAGGCTGTAACCGATAAGATCCGCGCCAACACCTATCAGGACGCGGTGCTCATGGATGAAAAGGAAGCGCTGGCAAAGGGCCTTTTGCACATCATCGGCAACAAGGAAGTGGACGACGATTACATCGCCCAGGTAAAGACCCTGTGCATCCAGCCTGAGCTGCTTGAAAAGGAAGGCAGCAAATTGAAGATCGTGTACACGCCCCTTCATGGCTCCGGCAACGTGCCTGTGCGCCGCATTTTGAAGGAAGTAGGCATGACCAACGTGGCGGTGGTTGCCGCCCAGGAGATGCCCGACCCCAACTTCTCCACCATCAAGGTGCCCAACCCTGAGGATCCTGCCGCCTTCACCCTGGCCATGGAGCTGGCTGATCAGGTGGGTGCTGACGCCATCTTCGGCACCGACCCCGACTGCGACCGCCTGGGCGTGGCTGTGCGCGACAAGGAAGGCAAGTTCCAGCTGCTTACCGGCAACCAGATCGGCAGCGTGCTGCTCTACTACATCCTCTCCACCCTGAAGGCCAAGGGCACCCTGCCCCAAAACGGCGCGGCAGTGAAGTCCATCGTGTCCACCGGGTTGGCTAACGCCATCTGCAAGGATTTCGGCATTGAAATGTATGAGACCCTCACGGGCTTCAAGTTCATTGGCGAAAAGATTCAGCAGTTCCAGGATACCAATTCGAACACCTTCCTGTTCGGCTTTGAGGAGAGCTACGGCTTTTTGTCCTCCACCTTTGTGCGGGATAAGGACGGCGTCAACGCCTCCCTGCTCATCGCTGAGGTGGCCTGCGACTGCCTCGCCAAGGGCAAGACCCTCTATGACCTCTTGCAGGAAATTTTCGCCCGCTACGGCTACTATGTGGAAAAGGTAGCCTCCACCACCCTGCCCGGCAAGGACGGCGTGGCCCGCATCAAGGAGATCATGAAGAACCTGCGCAAGGAGCCCTTGAAGGAGCTGTGCGGCCTGAAGGTGAAGGCAATTCGCGACTACCTGAACCATACCCGCACCACCGAAGCGGGCGTGGAGACCCTGGATCTGCCCGCCTCCGATGTGCTGTATTATGAGATGGAAGGCGGCCACTGGTTCTGCGTGCGGCCCAGCGGCACCGAGCCCAAGATCAAGCTGTATATCAACACGGTGGACGCTGATAAGCAGAAGGCGCAGGCCCTGGCCGATGAACTGGCCCAGGAGCTGGGTAAACTGATGAATTAAGAGGCTTTTATGAACATCCTAACGTCTTATGCCGTTGACCAGGTGATGCGCCTGGTCAGCATCCCCAGCCCCACGGGCTTTACCCGCCGGGCTGAGGAGTACCTGGTGACAACCTTAAAGGCAATGGGCTTTGCGCCCCAGCATACCCCCAAGGGCACGGTTCTTTGCTGCCTGGGCGGGGAAGGGGAGCCCCTGCTCCTTTCCGCTCATGTGGATACCCTGGGCGCCATGGTGCGCAGCGTGAAAGCCAATGGCCGCCTGCGCTACACCCAGGTGGGCGGATATACGGATAACTCTGTGGAAAACGAGAACTGCCTCATCCATACCCGCAAGGGGCCGGTGTATTCCGGCACGGTGCAGTCCATCCACGCCTCCCGCCATGTGTGGGGGGATACCTCCGCAGAAAAGCGAGGGGATGAGAGCCTGGAAATCGTGGTGGACGCTCAATGCGACAGCGCCGCCGAAGCGAAGGAGCTGGGCATTGCCGCCGGGGATTATATCACCTGGGACCCTCGGGCCATCCTGACCGATACGGGTTATGTGAAGAGCCGCCACCTGGACGACAAGGCCTCCAGCGGCGTTTTGCTGGCCTTGGCCCGGCAGGTTTCTGAGGGCATGAAGCTCAAGCGCAAGGTGTATGTGATGTTCACCGTGTTTGAAGAGGTGGGCCACGGGGCCAGCGCCTCGGTGCCCGAGGATGTAAAGGACTTTCTGGCGGTGGACATGGGCTGCGTGGGGGATGACCTTACCTGCAAGGAGACCCAGGTGTCCATCTGCTTAAAGGATAGTGCCGGGCCCTTCCACTACGACTTCACCAACGAGCTGATTGCTCTGGCGGATCAAAGGGGCGTGGATTACGCCCTGGATACCTATCCCCATTATTCCTCCGATACGGCCACGGCCCTGCGCAGCGGCATGGAGGCCCGACACGCCCTTATCGGCCCCGGGGTGTTTGCCTCCCATGGCTATGAGCGCACCCATGTGAAGGGCATTGAAAACACGCTGAAGC
>JAFUPO010000193.1 GCA_017481185.1 Clostridia bacterium
AAAACTCTTCACTCTAAGTTCTTCACTCTTAACTTCCTCCACACGCGGGGGCATATACAATGCCCCCCTACATCGCATCGTAGGGGCGGATCCTGTATCCGCCCGGGCGGCTGAGCCGCCTTTCGGTGCCCGATGTGAGGAACTACCCCTTGCATAATTGTTTCCGGGTGCCAAGCTGCGCCTGGACGCAGTTCCCGAAGGAGTAAACGCCTTTCGCATAGTTCCTTCCGGGTGTTACGCTACGGGGGCATATGCAATGCCCCCCTACATCGCGTCGTAGGGGCGGATCCTGTATCCGCCCGCCAGGGCTGATCTCTTAAATCAGTTGCTTCTGGGTGAAGCGTTATAAACGGCCCGTGACTTGCGCAGTCACGGGCCGTTCTTTCATTAATCCTTTTTTCCCTTATGAGGCTTATCCGCCAGCACGTTCAAAACCACGCCCACCAGCACGATGAGGCCGCCCACCAGCTGACCGGGGGAAAACTTATCCATCAAAAAGGCGTCCAGCAGGATGCCAGTAAACAATTGGGTGATGAAAATGATCAGAGTCATCTGCATACTGGGGGCCCTGCTGGTGGCCCAGGCGCCGAAAGCCACGCCGCCCACGCCCAGCACGCCGCCCAGGTAGTACACAAAAGGCATATCCTTCTGGGGGAAGGGCGTTTCCCAGATGTTGCCGTAAAAAAGAATGATGGCCAGGGTGCCGATGAGGCCTACCAGATAGTTCATCAGCGTGGAGTATTTAACCCCAGCCCGCGCGCCCAATTGGGCGTTGAAGACCCGGCCCAGCACCACAGTAATACCGTTGCAGACAGACAGAATAACGGCCATCACCATAGGAGCATCACCCCCGCTCCCACCGCGATAAACACCAGGCTCAGGGCCTTCATGGGGTTCATGGGCGCTTTTTTCATCCACAAAAGGCCATATTGATCCACCACAGCGCCGGTGAGCAATTGCCCCAGGAGGCACAGGCACAAATTCAGGGTCACCCCCACCAGGGGGATGGCGTAACTGGCAAAGGCCACGTTGGCAATACCCACCAGGCCGCCCAGGTGCATTACCACAGGCGCGCGACGCAGGGGCCTGGCCTTGCCCAGGGCTGCCATGGGGCCCAGGATGCAAAGCCCCGCGATGTGAAGAATCAAGGTACCGGCCATCACGCCATATACTGCGCTCAGCTCTGCATTAAGATAGTTTTGCAATGAATGTAGGATGCCGCTGAAAATACCCGCTAGCTGCGCCATGGTTCCTCCTTAGTTCACGCCGCGGAAGCCCTTGCCGATGATCTCCCCGGTATTGGTAATAAGAATGAAGCTATGCGGATCAATCTGCTTGATATATCTGCGCAGATGCACCGCCTGGGAGCGGGATACCGCCGTCAGCAGCACCACCCGATCCTCATGGGTAAAGGCGCCTTCCCCATGCAGCACTGTGGCGCCCCGGTGAAGCTCCTTTACAATATAATCCTGAATGGGCTGGGGATTGGCCGTAATGATATGAAAACATTTAGCAATCTTAATATTCTCCAGCACCATATCCACCAGAAGCGATTTAATAAGCAAACCCATGATGGAAAAGAGGCCCGTTTCCATGCCAAAGGCAAAGCAAGCAGCCACGGTGATCAAGCAGTCAGACACCATCAGGGCTTTGCCGATGTCCAGGGTGGTAAACTTGCGCAGCAGCATGGCCACGATGTCTGTACCGCCGGAGGATGCATCGATATTGAACAAAATGGCTGAGCCCACGGCAGGCAGGCCAACAGCAAAGATCAATTCCATAAAGGGCTGGCTGGTCATGGGCTGGCTCATGGGAGCCAGCTTTTCCAGCGCCCACACAGCCCCCGAAAACAAAGTGGAAGAGTAGGCGGTGCGCAGGCCGAAGCCCTTGCCGAACACCAAAAAACCCACCAGCAAAAGCGCCGCGTTAATCACAAACACCAGCGAGCCTGCGCTCATGTTGGGGATGTATTTATTCAGCACCACTGAAATGCCGCTGACGCCGCCAGTGGAGAAGTTGTTGGGAAACTTAAAAAAATAAACGCCCAGTGAGATGCACAGGGTACCCAGGGTCAGCAGGGCAAAATCCTTGAGCTTTTCCGGGGTCATATTCAGCCTTTTAAGCATAGCAGGCGCTTCCTTTCGACAGCCTTAGTGAAAAAGCCACAGGCATTATACCCCTTTCAGCCCGCCAGTACAAGGGAAAAGCTAATTTTTTACTTTCCACATCTCACGGCTATGTATAAGATACCTTTCATTGGGCAAAACTTCCAACATCAACCCAAAGGAGGCTTCCCCTATGGAAAACCCCAAATGCGTGCTCTGTGGCCACTCCTACCCCACCGGCCTTCATATCCTGGGCTGCTTTCTCTGCTTCCCCTGCGAAAAGGCCCTTTTGCGGCCTGATGCAGTCCGCCGCCTGCCGGTCGTTAAGCGCCGCCGCCTGGCCAAGTGGGCTGTGGCTGAAAAAAGGATGATGACCTCCCCCAACGCTTGACAAAAAAATCCTTACAACGTATAATAATTAGCGTGCTAATTAGCTCGCTAATTATTTTATTTTGGAAAGGAGGCAGGCCCTTGCTGGATCGCACTCAAAGCGCCGCCTTTATGATCAGGCGGGTTTCCCGTACCTTTAAGCGCCGGCTGGATCAAAATCCGGATAGGCTGCCCCTGACCCACGCTCAGGCTGGGGTCATGTTTTTTGTTCGCCAGGCTGAATCAGAGGGAAGGGCCGTTTCTCCCTCAGATGTGGAAAGCGCCCTGCATCTGACCCGCCCTACGGTGACCGGGCTTTTGCAGCGGCTGGAGGGCCGAGGCTTTCTGACCACCACGCCGGATCCTCAGGATAAGCGCTTTAAGCGTCTGCACACCACGCCAGCTTTTCAAGCCCACCACCAAATAATGGAGGCCTACTTAAAAAACCAGGAGCAGCTGCTGCTGGAGGGCTTCACCCCCCAGGAGGAGGCGCAGCTGCTGAGCTACCTGAACCGTATGCTGCATAATTTAGAGGAAGGAGGCGGTTCCTATGCTTAAAACCCTCGGGGCTTATATTAAAGAATTTAAATGGGTTTCTCTGGCCACCCCCTTGATGATGGTATTGGAGGTGCTGATGGAGATCCTCATCCCCACAATGATGGCCTCCATGATCGACAGCGGCGTTGGCCTGGAAACAGGAAACCTGGCCCATGTATACGCCACCGGCGCCACGATGGTGGGCATGGCCCTGTTGAGCCTTATCTTCGGCGTGCTGGGCGGGCGGCTGGCTGCCAAGGCCTCTACCGGCTTTGCCCGAAACCTGCGCCGGGGAATGTTTGCAAATATCCAGACCTTTTCTTTTTCCAATATTGATAAGTTTTCCACCGCCGGCCTGATCACCCGCATGACCACTGACGTGACCCATCTGCAAAACGCCTATCAGATGATTCTGCGAATGTGCTTTCGCGCCCCCATTACGTTGGTGCTGGCACTGATTATGTCCATCCGTATCAGCCCTCGTCTGTCTCTGATCTTTGTGGCAGCCATGGCGCTGCTGGCTGGCTGTTTATATCTCATTATGACCCGCGTTCACCCCATCTTCTCCCGGATGTTTAAAAAGTATGATACCCTCAACGCTAGCGTTCAGGAGAATGTTAGCGCTATCCGGGTGGTGAAGGCCTATGTCCGCGAGGATCACGAAAATAAGAAGTTTGCCCAGGCGGCAGGGGATGTGCGTGACCTATCCGTGCGAGCGGAAAAGATCATGATTCTCAACAGCCCCATCATGCAGTTGACCGTTTACGCCTGCATCCTGCTGCTGGCCTGGCTGGGCGCTCAGATGATCGTGGTGAACGATCTGACCACCGGGCAGCTCATGAGCCTGTTCACCTATACCATGAACATCCTTTCCAGCCTGATGATGGTGTCCATGATCTTTGTAATGGTCACCATGAGCCGGGCTGCCGCCGAGCGGGTGGCTGAGGTGCTGACGGAAAAAACCGCCTTGGAAAGCCCCGTTCATCCGCTGACCAACGTAAGCAATGGCGCCATCACCTTTGAAAAAGTCAGCTTTGCCTATGCTCAGGGGGGCAAGCCGGTGCTGACCGATATTGATTTGAACATTGCTTCCGGGCAAACGGTAGGCATCCTGGGCGGCACAGGCAGCGCCAAATCCTCCCTGGTGCAATTGATTCCCCGCCTGTATGACGTAACGGCGGGCCGGGTCACCGTGGGCGGCGAGGATGTGCGCCGCTATGACCTGGATACCCTGCGCAGGGAGGTCTCCATGGTGCTGCAAAAGAACGTGCTCTTCTCCGGCACCATTAAGGAAAACCTTCGCTGGGGCAACCCCAATGCTACCGATGAGGAACTGATCAACGCATGCAAGCTGGCCTGCGCCCACGACTTTATTATGGGC
>JAFUPO010000194.1 GCA_017481185.1 Clostridia bacterium
ATCATTTCCACCATCCGCCGCTACCTGGATGACCAGGGCTTTATCGAGGTGGAGACCCCCATGCTGGTGTCCAACGCCGGCGGCGCTGCTGCCCGGCCCTTTGAGACCCACTTCAACGCCTTGGATGAGGATGTGAAGCTGCGCATCTCCCTGGAGCTGTATCTGAAGCGGCTCATCGTGGGCGGCATGGAAAAGGTGTATGAGATTGGCCGCGTGTTCCGCAACGAGGGCGTGGATACCCGCCACAACCCCGAGTTTACCCTGATGGAATTGTACCAGGCCTACACCGATTACCACGGCATGATGGACCTGACCGAGAACCTCTACCGCCACCTGGCTCAGACGGTGCTTGGCTCCACCAAGATCGTTTACAACGGCGTGGAAATGGATCTGGGCAAGCCCTTTGAGCGCATCACCATGATCGACGCGGTGAAGAAGTACTCCGGCGTGGACTTCAATGAAATCCACACCCTGGAGGAGGCCCGGGCCATCGCCAAGGAAAAGGGCGTGGCCTTTGAAACCCGCCACAAGCGGGGCGATATTCTCAATCTGTTCTTTGAGGAGGTCGTGGAGGATCACCTGATCCAGCCCACCTTTGTGATGGATCACCCCATTGAGATCTCCCCCCTGACCAAGAAAAAGCCCGACAATCCCGATCATGTGGAGCGCTTTGAGTTCTTCATGAACGGCTGGGAGATGGCCAACGCCTACTCCGAGCTCAACGACCCCATCGACCAGCGGGAGCGCTTTAAGGCTCAGGAAGAAGCTCTCTCCCAGGGCGATGAAGAAGCTAACCCCACCGATGAGGACTTCCTCTATGCGCTGGAGTTGGGTATGCCCCCCACGGGCGGCATCGGCTTTGGCATCGACCGGATGTGTATGCTGCTCACCGATAGCCAGGCTATCCGCGATGTGCTCCTCTTCCCCACCATGAAGAGCCTCAGCCCCCAGAAGGAAAAGGCTGCCCCCCTTCAGGAGGAAGAAGCGGCAGAAGAAGTGCAGCCCATTGACTTTAGCAAGGTGGAGATTGAGCCTCTCTTCCAAGACTGCGTAGATTTTGAAACCTTCTCCAAGTCTGACTTTAGGGCTGTGAAGGTGAAGGAATGTGAGGCGGTAAAGAAGTCCAAGAAGCTTTTGAAGTTCACCCTGGACGACGGCACCGGCACTGACCGCACCATCCTCAGCGGCATCCATGCTTATTACGAGCCCGAAGAGCTGGTGGGCAAGACCCTGGTGGCCATCACCAACCTGCCCCCTCGGCCCATGATGGGCATTGAAAGCTGCGGTATGCTGCTCTCCGCCGTTCACAAGGAGGAGGGCGAGGAGAAGCTGAACCTGATCATGGTCAGCAATCGCATCCCTGCCGGGGCAAAGCTGTATTAAGCCCTTTTAAACCGGCCTGCAAGCGCAGGCCGGTTTTTTAGTTCATCTGTAGGCCCCAGGGCTTTTTTTCGGCCCTGTAGACAGAAAAATCCCCCTGAAATTGCGGGCCTGGTTCAACGGCTGTGTTGTTTAAACCTGCCCCGGGGTTTTCTTTTGGTCCGACATCTGTTAAAATGTAGCTATTATTTATAAACAGGAGAGCATGGGCTTATGAAAACGCCTATAACCCGCCAAAGGCTTCGTCATCATTTTACCTATTGCGGCTGGATGTATGTGGTGCTGGTCGTTGCTTCCATCTTCGGGTGGGATTTGATCTATACCATGACAGCCCCCCGCATCCCGCCTGAAAAGCAGGTAAGCTTTTATGTGGCCGCTCCCGGGGCCAGCGATCAGGCCCTT
The DNA here is from genome assembly GCA_017481185.1 of Clostridia bacterium. Next base: position 1,783 of record JAFUPO010000194.1, read on the forward strand.
TCCGCCTTTATGCAGGAGGCCTGGGAGCAGGTGCTGCCGGACATGGAGGACGTAAGCTACGTGACCCTTCTAGGCTCCAGCGATGTTGACTATACCGGCGTTATGCAGCTAAGCACCTATATCGCCGTGGGCCAAGGGGATGTTTATATGCTCAAGCGGGAGGACTTTCGCCAAAATGCCGCCATGGGGGCCATGCTGCCCCTGGAGGCGCTGATTGAATCCGGGCAATTGAGGGTACCCGAGGCGGTTAATCTCAACAAGGGCTATGTTACCCTGACCGACCCGAATGGAAACGCCGGCGAAAGGCATCTCTTCGCCATCCCCTGCCAGGAGCTTTCCGGCTTTAAGGAAAAGCTGGGGATCAATCCTGAGGATATGTATCTCTCGGTTATGTCCTACTCAGGCAACCAGGCAAATGCCTTAAAGTTTGTGCAGTATGTGTTGGATGTGATGCAGTAACGCCGCCGCAAAGCATACGCGCCCGCTTGCAGCCATCCAGCATGGGTATGGCCCGAACCCGCCGGGAAGGCTGGTTAAGCCAAGCCAGCGCCCTTGGGCCAACCTGAAACGTTTTTATGAAAGCGCAGCCCCCCTTCTTTATCAGAACGAAAAGAAAGGGGGGGTGCTTTTTTCGAGGATGATCACTCCGGATAAGCCATGGTTTCCACGGTGCAGCCTTCAAGAACGCGCCGGTAGGCGGCAGCTTCCTTTTGGCAGCCGGCCAGGTCGTGATCCAGATAGTTGCCGCACTCCTCCTTTTGAGCGCCGGGAATTTCCCCTTCAAACTGGGCGGCAAAAGTAAATGCTTGCTTCATCAGCGCCAGCATATCCGGCTTGGATAAGCTGTCTCGGGTGACCACATAAAAGCCGGTGCGGCAGCCCATGGGGCCCACGTAAATAATGGCATCGGAATGGGGCGAGTTGCGCACATAGGTGGCCACCAGGTGCTCCAGGGTGTGCAGGGCTGCGTTTTGCAGATAGTCTCCCCGGTTGGGGTATTTCATGCGCAGGTCATAGGTCACCGCATCCCCATCCACCCGAGAAACGTACAGGCCGGGGGTCAGGGTATCGTGATTGATCTGAAAGCTGGCGATCTTTTTCATTCAGAAGTCTCCTTTGGTATGAAACTGAATCTATTGTAGCACAATTAAAGAACAAAGAAAAGGCGGAACTTACCCGCCTCAATGCGGCAAAAAGGAATGGCGCAATATCGGGGATGCAATGAAGGGGCAAAGCCCATTCATTCTCAAATCGAATCGACCGGCTTTGCCGGTCGGGCGGGGAGTTTAGCCACATAAATGAAATTTTGTGTGGCTAAACATTCCTCTGCATCCTCAAAAAAGTGGCACAAGCCACTTTTTTGATACGCAAAGGCGGAACTTACCCGCCGTTTAGCGTTTGAATGTTAGCCCCCAGCTGGTTCAGCTTTCCCGGCAGATCCTCATACCCCCGGCGGATATGGCCGTGGGGGTCGTGAAGCTCTGTTTCCCCTTGCGCCAACAGCCCGGCCAGCATCAGGGCAGCACCGGCCCTTAGATCCGTAGAGGTTACCGGTGCGCCCTGGAGGGGAAAGCCGCCCTCCACAATGGCCGCCCGATGATCCAGCTGAATTTTCGCGCCCATGCGCCGCAGCTCCTGGGCGTGCATGAACCGGTTTTCAAAAATGGTTTCCAGATAAACGCTGATGCCCGGGGCAAAAAGGCTCACCACCATCAGGGGGGCCTGCAAATCTGTGGGAAAGCCCGGGTAGGCCAGGGTGCGCACCTGCATGGGCCGGCAGGCCTGACCCCGAATGAACAGCCCGCCCCGGGTTTCCCGGAGGCTGACCCCGGCCTCCATAAGCTTAAACAGCACGGCGCGCATATGATCCGGCCTTGCGCCCCGCAAAAGCACCGTGCCCCGGGTGAAGGCGGCGGCGCACATGAGGGTGCCCGCCTCAATGCGGTCGGGAATGGGCTGGTAGGCTGCCCCGTGGAGCTGCTCAACGCCTTCCACCCAGATGGTGCTGGTGCCCGCCCCCCGGATTTTCGCGCCCATGGCCATCAGGCAGCCAGCCAGATCCACAATTTCCGGCTCCTTAGCGGCGTTCTCAATGCGGGTGGTGCCCTGAGCCAGCACCGCTGCCATCAAAATGTTTTCGGTAGCCCCTACGCTGGGCAGATCCAGATATACGTGACCGCCGGTAAGCTTGCCCGAAAGGGTCACCGCCCCGGCGGTCTGCTCCACCCTTGCGCCCAGGGCCTGCATCCCTTTTAAATGCAGATCAATGGGCCGCTGGCCAATGGCGCAGCCCCCGGGCAGGGATACCACCGCATGGCCCGTGCGGGCCAGCAGGGGGCCCATGACCAGCACTGAGGCCCGCATTTGGCGCATGGCCGCCTCATTGGTGGGGCTCTGGGGCGACGGAGCTGTTAAGATCCAGTCGCTCCCCTGCCTTTGAATCAAAACGCCACATTCGTTTAAAATATGACCCAGGGTGTCCACATCGGTGAGATCGGGCACCTGGCAGATGGTCAGCTCCTCCGGGGTCAGAAGGGCGCAGGCCAAAATCGGCAGCACGGAATTTTTGGCTGTGCTCACCCTTACCTCGCCCTTTAGCTCCTCCGTATGCGCAATCTGATACCGGGCCATTTTTTACGCCCCCTTATGCCGGATCCAAAGCCCAAAGCCGAAAAACCAATGGCTCCCATGCACATCCCTCCTGTTCGCGTTCATTGTGTCCGGGCTGCCGGGGCATATTCTTGCGGCAAAGCCATTGGCAGCCAGCCTTTGGCTGCATAAGCCCTTCAACGGCTGATGGCAGGCCTTTTCCCAGTCAAAATTTACGGAGCGCTTCCCTTTTATCGGAAAGTATGTTAAACTTGTTTTTAGAACATTCGTTCCCATGAAAGGAGACCGGCCATGAACCAGTTTGTGTTAAAAGCCCCCTATGGCGCTAAAGGCGACCAGCCCCAAGCCATTGAGGCCCTGGCCCGAGGGGTTCAGCAGGGCCTGAAAGACCAGGTGCTTCTGGGCGTGACCGGCTCTGGCAAAACCTTCACCATGGCCTCGGTGATTGAAAAGGTGCAAAAGCCCACCCTGGTGGTGGCCCACAACAAAACCCTGGCCGCCCAGCTCTGCTCGGAGTTTAAGGCGTTTTTCCCCGACAGCGCGGTGGAATATTTTGTTTCTTACTATGACTATTACCAGCCGGAGGCGTATATCGCCTCCACGGATACCTATATTGAAAAGGATTCAGCTGTCAACGAGGAGATCGACCGGCTGCGCCACAGCGCCACGGCAGCCCTGCGGGAGCGCCAGGATGTGATCATTGTAGCCTCGGTCAGCTGCATTTATTCCATGGGCGACCCCAAGGAATATGAGGGCCTGATGGTGTCTCTGCGCCCGGGCATGGTGATGGATCGTGATCAATTGATCCGCCACCTGATCGACATTCAGTACACCCGCAACGACATGGATTTTGCCCGAGGCACCTTTCGGGTTCGTGGCGACGTGGTGGAAATCATTCCAGCCGGGCAGAACGATGCCTTGCGGGTAGAATTCTTTGGCGATGAAATTGACCGCATCTCTGAGATCGACGTCACCACTGGCCGGGTGATGACCACCCTCAACCATGCGGCCATCTACCCCGCCACCCACTATGCCACCGACCGGGCGGTGATGGAAAAGGGCATCCAGGAGATCGAGGCGGATCTGAAAGCACAGGTAGCCCACTTTGAGCGCGAGGGGAAACTTTTGGAGGCCCAGCGCCTTTCCCAGCGCACCAACTACGATATTGAAATGATGCGGGAGATCGGCTACTGCACGGGCATTGAAAACTACAGCCGCTACTTTGAGGGCCGCAAGCCTGGCGAAGCCCCCTATTCTCTGCTGGACTATTTTCCTGGGGATTTTCTGCTCATGATCGACGAGAGCCATGTGACCATTCCTCAAATCCGGGCCATGTACCGGGGGGATCGGGCTCGCAAGGAATCCTTGGTGGAATATGGCTTTCGCCTGCCCTCGGCCTTTGACAACCGGCCCCTTTTGTTTGAGGAGTTTGAACAGCGCATCCACCAGACCATTTATGTCAGCGCCACCCCCGGGCCCTATGAAATGGCCCGCACCCAAAACATTGTGGAGCAGATCATCCGGCCCACGGGCCTCCTGGATCCTAGGATCGAGCTGCGCCCCGCCACCGGCCAGGTGGATGATCTTGTTTCACAGATCCACGAGGTGGTTTCTAAAAATCAGCGGGTGCTGGTGACCACCCTCACCAAGCGCATGGCGGAAAGCTTGACGGACTACCTGAAAGAGCTTGAAATTCGGGTGCGGTATATCCACTCGTATATTCAGAACATGGAGCGCATGGAGCTGATTCGCGATCTGCGCCTGGGCGAATACGATGTGCTGGTGGGCATCAACCTCCTTCGGGAGGGCCTGGATATGCCCGAGGTGGCCCTGGTGACCATCCTGGACGCAGATAAAGAAGGGTTCCTTCGCTCCGAAACCTCCTTGGTGCAGACCATTGGCCGCGCCGCTCGAAACGTGGAGGGCCGGGTGGTAATGTACGCCGACCACATGACCGATTCCATGATGCGGGCCATTTCTGAAACCAACCGCCGCCGGGCCTTGCAGGAGGCCTACAACGAACAGAACGGCATCACCCCCCAGAGCGTGCAGAACGCCGTGCGGGAGCTGCTGGAGATTACCAAGCAAGCTCAGTCCTCCGCCCCCCGTGAACTGGAGGGGGCGGAACGCGAGGCGCTTATGGCCCAGATAGAGGATCAGATGCTCTCCGCCGCTCAGGCGCTGGATTTTGAGACCGCTGCCAAGCTCCGCGACCAATTGTTTTCCCTCAAGGGGGAAAAGACCCCCGGGCAGAAGGAGCAGCCCAAGCGCCGCCGCCGGGGGCGGTAGGAGGGGAGATCATGGCGAGGGAGGGGATTTCTTTTGCAAAAGAAGCCCCTTCGGGGCGTTTAAATGGGCGAAGCCCCCCTCCCTCCCGCTCCCCCCAAGAAAACCATTGCGGGATATGCTATAATAGGGTTATCCAATCAAAGAAAAGAGGCTTTTCAAATGGCCAAAGCAGTCAAGACCAATGCCATGCGCAAGCTGGAAACGGCAAAGATCCCTTACGAAACCCTGACCTACACCGTGGACGACGACAATTTTGACGGCGTGCTGGTAGCTCAAAAGGTGGGCATGGATCCGGCCAGCGTGTTCAAAACCCTGGTGGCCAAGGGGGAGAAGCGGGGCTTTTTGGTCTTTTGCATCCCGGTGGATCAGGAGCTGGACCTGAAGGCCGCCGCACAGGCAGCCGGCGACAAAAAGGTTGAGATGCTCCACATGAAGGATCTCTTGCCCACCACCGGCTATGTGCGGGGCGGCTGCTCCCCTGTGGGCATGAAAAAAGCCTTTCCTACCTACATCCACGAATCCGCCCTGGCCTATGAAAAGATCGCCGTCAGCGCTGGCCAGCGAGGCATCCAGATGATCCTCTCCCCTCAGGATCTGATCAGGATTACGGCAGCGGAAACGGCCAAAATAGCAAGAGCAAAGCTTTCTTAACAACGCCTAGCGCAAGGGAAATTTTATGAGACTGTTCGGTAAGCAAAAAAAGCCGCCCTTTCTTTATACCGAGAAGGCGCTGGATCAATATGAAGCCTTCGTGGCGGCGCATTTTGGCGCATACGACTCAGTTTTCCACGAGGCAGCCTCGCAAGGCATCCATCTGGATATAATCGTCGTTCCGCCCACCGATGAGCATCCCTATTACAAGCTGGTCACCATGGGGATGGGAGCCTACGCCATGCAGGTGCCTAAAAATTTAAAAAAATATGAGATGGAGCGAGCTGAGCTGGTATTTTTTCTGCCCCCTGACTGGCCCATCGCCCCTACGCGCCCCGAGGATTGCTGGCCGCTGTTGACCTTAAGGGCTCTGGCAAGAATGCCGTTGAAAGAAGGCGCTTGGCTCGGCAGCGGCCACAGCGTTCCCCTTCCTGCCACTGAAACGGCCACGAGCTTTGGAGGCCTGTTGCTGCTTAATGCAGCCGGCCTGGAGGGTGAATTGCCTGAGCTTCGCATCCCTGGCTTCGGCAAGATCAATTTTTATCAGCTGATTCCCCTCTACAAAGAGGAGCTGCAATACAAGCGCCAGTTTGGCACCCAGGCCCTTTTGGCGCTTTGGGACGCGGCAGATGACTTTTCACCGATTTTGGACACTGCCCGAAAGAATTATGCCCTCTCTGCCAAGCAATTCTGAATAGAAAAAGCTCCCCGGTGATCTGCCAACGGCCCAAAGGGACGCTCGCCGCCGGGGAGCTGCTTATTTTTTACATCACATACAGATAAACCGATAGAAAGTGCAAAAGGCTGCCTGCCAGGCAGAAAAAGTGAAACACGGAGTGGAAGTACTTTTTCTTGGCGCCGATGCCGTAGATCACCGCGCCAACGGTGTAGGCCACGCCGCCCCAAATGAGCAGCGAAATGGCTTCCCAGGGGAGGGCGGCCTTCAGGTGCCCGAAGGCGAACACCACCACCCAGCCCATGGCCAGATAGCAGATCACCGAGGCCACGGCAAACTTTTTGAGGCTGATGGCGTTCAAAACAATGCCGATAATAGCGGCAGCCCACACCACGGCAAATAAGAGCCAGCCCACCGTGTCCCTGAGGGAAACCAGGGTGAAGGGGGTGTAGGTGCCTGCGATCAATAAAAAGATGGAGCAGTGGTCAATGACCCGAAAAACCCGTTTGGCCTTGTTGACCTTCAACGAATGATACAGGGTGGACATAAGGTATAGCACAATCAGGGTAAACCCATACACTGCGCCGGAAACAATGGCCCACATATCTTGGTGGTGGGCAGCCTTCACAACGCACAGCACCAGGGCGGCAATGGCCATCAGCGCGCCTACTCCGTGGGAAATGGCGCTGATCAGCTCTTCGCCCAGGGTATATTTAGGAATGGAGATCCGGGGTGCTTTGGCTTCTTTCATGCTCAGCCTCCTTTAGTATGAACTGAATTCTAGCATATTTATTTTATGCTAGGCAAGGCGGGCAGATTCGTGGTAAAATAATAAAAACGCAGATCAAACAAAGGAGGCTTCCTCTATGAGCAATATCCCCACCCCCCATATCACCGCCAAGCTGGGCGATTTCGCCCCCACGGTGCTGATGCCCGGCGATCCTCTGCGCTCCAAGTTCATCGCTGAAACCTTTCTTGAGGATGCGGTGCTGGTCAACAACGTTCGCGGCGTGCAGGGCTACACCGGCACCTACAAGGGCAAAAAGGTCTCCGTTATGGCCAGCGGCATGGGTATGCCCGCCATCGGTATTTATTCCTATGAGCTGTTCAACTTTTACGGCGTTGAAAACATCATCCGCATCGGCTCTGCGGGCATGATTTCTCAAAAGCTGAAGGTGCGGGACATCGTGGCAGGCCTGAGCGCCTACACCAACTCCAACTTTGGCCGCCAGTTCGGCTTCGACGGCAATGTGGCCCCCTGCTGCTCCTGGGAGCTGCTGGAGAAGGCCATGGCAGCTGGCGAGCAGCTGGGCCAAAAGCCTGTAGCGGGCCCCATCTACTCCTCCGACTGCTTCTATGATGAGTCCGCCCCTCTGGGCAAGCTTCAAAACCTGGGCGTCCTCGCCGTTGAAATGGAAGCTGCCGCCCTGTACCTGAACGCTGCTCGGGCTGGCAAGAATGCCCTGGCCCTGTTGACCATCTCCGATAACCCCTTCACCGGCGAAGGCCTGGACGCCGAATCCCGCCAGAATACCTTCACCCAGATGATGAAGATCGCCCTGGAAATCGCGTAAAAGTTGGAGGTATTTGCGAGGGAGGAACTTTCTTGAAAGAAAGATTTCTCTCCGCAACCTCAATCGTCGCACCGGTCGCTGCCGCTTCCGGTGCTCGTTTCGGTTGATTCGTTCAGCTACCTCTTCAAAGAGCTTTCAGTTTTAACCAAATAAAGAAAGCGACGGGTTTAGTTTCTCATTAACAAGGGTATAAAATTCTCAGCTCCCCAAGGGGCGCTGAGAGGAGAAACCTATGATCAAGATTTCCGTTTGCGGCGGCATGAACTGCCGTATGTTCGGCTCCGAGGAGACCTTTGAAGCCCTTTTGAAGGGGCTGGAGCGCCGGGGCCTTAAGGATCAGGTAGAATTGACCCAAACCTTCTGCATGGGCGAATGTTCACGAGGGCCCTGCCTGCGGGTGAACGGGGTCAAGTTTCGAGGGATGGACCGGGAGCGGGCAGAGAAACTCATTGAGGATGAGATTCTGCCGCTGATCTTATAACGCAAGAGGCTGTTTTCTATATTGGAAACAGCCTCTCTTTTTATTGTCTTTTCGCCGCCGCGGGTGTATAGTGTTTGTGAGGAAGCAGCTAAGATTGGGCAAAAGACCTAATGATTTGCTTTTTTTCGTTAATTTGTTTGCAGGAGGGGCCCTAGGGAAAGTCGAATTTTTTAATGTCAAAGAATTAACAAAGAATGAGAGGATTGACATTGAGAAAGTTTGACACCCATGTGCAGGAATTAAAATACGAGATCCTTCGGGAGGTGGCTCGCCTGGCCTTTCAGGGCCGATTGGAGCCCCAGGATCTGCTGGGCCTGCCTGAAAAAATTATTCCCGGCCCCAAAGCTCAGAGCCGCTGCTGCATTTATAAGGAGCGGGCCATTGTGGCTCAGCGGGTCCAGATGGCCCTGGGCGGCCACGAGGCCCACAAAACCGAGGTAGAGGTGCTCTCCATCGCCTGCGACGAGTGCCCCGTTAGCGAGATCACCGTGGGCGACGCCTGCCGGGGCTGCATCGCCCACCGCTGCGCCAACGTCTGCCCCCGTGACGCCATTCATTTTGAGGGCCACCGGGCGGTGATCGACCATGACAAGTGCGTTAAGTGCGCCCGCTGCGTGGCAGTATGCCCCTACGGCGCTATCACCAAGAACGTGCGGCCCTGCGAGCGGGCCTGCAAGGCCGGGGCCATCACCATGGATGACGACCGCAAGGCAGCCATCAACGAGGATAAATGCGTCAACTGCGGCGCTTGCGTGTATCAGTGCCCCTTTGGCGCCATCGTTGACAAGAGCTATATGCTGGACGCCATTGACCTTTTGCAAAAGAGCAAGATGGCCGGTGAGGAGGGGGCCCGGGTCTACGCGGTGGTAGCGCCCTCCATCTCCGGCCAGTTCGGCGCGGTCAAGACCGGCCAGATCGCCGCAGCCCTGAAAATCATGGGCTTCCATGCGGTGATCGAGGCAGCCCTGGGCGCGGATATGGTGGCTTATTTAGAGGCCCAGGAGCTGGCCGAAAAGGGCTTTTTAACCAGCTCCTGCTGCCCGGCCTTTGTGAGCTACATTGAAAAGAACTATCCGGCCCTCGTCCCCCACATTTCCCACAACCTCTCCCCCATGGCCCAGATGGCCCAGGTGATCAAAATGGCGCATCCCCAGGCGAAGATCGTGTTCATTGGCCCCTGCGTGGCCAAAAAGGGGGAGCGCAAGCGTGAAAGGGTTCGCGACCTGGTGGATTGCGTATTGACCTTTGAGGAGTTGCAGGCCATGATCGACGCCTTGGCCATCGACCTGAGCGCCATGGCCGACGAGGACCCCAACAACGCCTCTTACTATGGCCGCATCTTCGCTCGCTCCGGCGGTCTCACCGATGCGGTGGCCCAGGCGCTGAAGGAGCAGGGCAGCGCGTTTGCAGCCAAGTCGGCCGTTTGTTCCGGCCTGGAGGAGTGCAAGGTGGCCCTTTTGAAGGCCTCCAAGGGGCTGCTGAGCGAAAACTTTATTGAGGGCATGGCCTGCGAGCAGGGCTGCATCGGCGGCGCGGCCTGCCTGACCCACGGCCCCAAGGAAAAGGCTGAGGTGGACAAGTATGGCCGCCTGGCCATTGAAAAGAGCATCAAGGACGCCATTATTATCTTTGATATTCTCAACCCCAACAAGGAGGGCAACTAACATGGTCAAGGTTTCCATTTGCGTCGGCTCCGCCTGTCATATGAAGGGCGCTTACGCCACCACCCAGATGTTTCAGGAGGCCATCGCCCAGGCGGGCATCCAGGACAAGGTGGAGCTGTCTGCCAGCTTCTGCATGGGCGAGTGCATCAATGGGCCCTGCGTGCGCATTAACGGCGTGAAGTTTCATCAGGTGGATCAAGAGCGCGTTCAGTCGCTGGTAGAGGAGGAAATCCTGCCGCTGACCAAGTGACAGGCTGCATCGCTATGAGCATTATTCAACTCAAGGAAGCCAACTGCAAAAACTGCTATAAGTGCATCCGCCATTGCGAGGTCAAATCCATCTCCTTTCATGATGACCAGGCCCGCATTTTGGAGGATGAGTGCGTTCTGTGCGGCAAATGTACCCTGATCTGCCCCCAAAACGCCAAGCAAATCGCCTCTGACCTGGATAAGGTAAAGGCCTGGCTGGCCAACGGCGAGGAAGTGTGCGTCAGTTTAGCCCCCTCCATTGTGGGAGCTTTTAAGGGCATTTCCTTTTCTCAATTGGCCGGGGCTTTCAAGGCCCTGGGCTTTGCCCGGGTGGAGGAAACGGCTATCGGCGCCACGGAGGTCTCCAAGGCCTATGCCCGCGTTGCCGCCTCCGGCACGCTGCCCAATCTGATCACCACCTGCTGCCCCTCGGTGGTGTTGCTGGTGGAAAAGTATTTTCCTGAGCTGCTGCCCCAGTTGGCTCAGGTGCCCTCTCCGGCTGTGACCCATGCCCAACAGATGAAGGCAGCCTACGGCGATAAGATCAAAACCGTGTTTATCGGCCCCTGCATTTCCAAAAAGGCGGAGGCCCTGCGCTCTAAGGCCATGGACGAGGTGCTCCTCTATGACGAGGTGCGTGAATGGATTGAGCAGGAGCGGGTTCCCTTCACTGCCAGCCCTGAACCTGAAATGCACCAAACCCTCAGCCGGGTCTACCCCGTGCCCGGCGGCATCCTAAAGACCCTGCCGGCTGACTGCCGGCAGCAGTACAAGGCAGTGGCCGTGGACGGGCTGGACCGGTGTATTCAAACCCTGAAAACCATTCGCGAGCACAAGATCTCCGGCTATATCCTGGAGATGAGCTCCTGCGTGGACTCCTGCATGGGCGGCCCGGGGATGCATGAGCAGGCCGCCCCCTTTCTGCTGGGCAAAAGCGATGTGTATGCCTTTTCCCGCAAAAAGACCCTGACCCCCGCCCCCGACACCGAGGGCCTCCAGGTCAATATGGCGGCTGTGTACGGCCAGCCGCTGCCTGCCAAGGCTGCGCCCACACAGGCGGAAATCTGGGAGATCCTCAACTCCATCGGCAAGCATCATCCCAAGGATCTGCTCAACTGCGGCGCCTGCGGCTACGACACCTGCTGGGCAAAGGCGGTGGCTGTTTATGAGGGCAAGGCCAGCCTGCGGATGTGCCTGCCCTATATGCGCGAAAAGGCCGAGTCCATGTCCAACACCATTTTGGATAACACCCCCAACGCCCTGTTTCTGCTGGATCAGGCGTTCAACATCATCCAGTACAACAAGGCGGGCGAAACCCTTTTATCCATGGATAGCCAGTGCATCGGCCTGCCCATGGCTGACTTTTTGGATATGAGCGTTTTTGAATCCATCAAAACTACCGGCCAGCCGGTCATGGGCGTTCGCTGTCGCACGGCCATTTATGACCTTCTGGTGGAGCAGTCCATTGTGCCGGTGCCCAACCAGGATTATCTGGTCATGGTCAAGGATATTTCCAGCGAGGAGGAGAACCTCAAGGCCCTGGCCCAGATGCGGGAGGAAACCCTTCAAACTGCCCAGCAGGTGATCGACAAGCAGATGCGGGTAGCCCAGGAGATCGCCAGCCTTTTGGGGGAAACCACCGGCGAAACCAAGGCGGCCCTTTTGAAGCTCAAGGCCTCCATTACAAAGGGTGGGCTGTAAGATGGGCAAGCATTCTATTGAAACCAGCTGGGCCAGCCTGAACCACTGGGGGGAGGAATTGTGCGGCGATAAGGTGGAAACGGTTATCACGCCGGATTCCACCCTGCTGATCCTCTCCGACGGCCTGGGCTCCGGCGTGAAGGCCAACATACTGGCCTCCCTCACGGCAAAGATCATTGCCTCCATGCTCCAGGGGGGCGCGGATTTAAAGGATGTGGTGGAAACCATCGCCTCCACCCTGCCGGTGTGCCGGGTGCGTCAGGTGGCCTATTCCACCTTTACGGTGATCCAGTGCGATACTGACGGCAACGCCTACATGGTGGAGTTTGACAACCCCTCTTTGGTGCTTTTGAGAAACGGCAAGCGGATCTATGTGCCCTGGGTGGAGCAAACCATCTCCGGCAAGCGGGTTCGGGAGGCGCGGATGAAATTGCAGCTGGGGGATTATGCCGTGGCCTTTTCCGACGGCGTGGTTCATGCAGGCGTAGGCCGGGCCCTGAGCCTGGGCTGGCAGCATGAGGCGGCGGTGAAGTTTCTTGAGG
>JAFUPO010000195.1 GCA_017481185.1 Clostridia bacterium
CCCTGCCTCAGCCGCCCGGGCGGATACAGGATCCGCCCCTACGACGCGATGTAGGGGGGCATTGTATATGCCCCCGCGTGTGGAGGAAGTTAAGAGTGAAGAACTAAGAGTGAAGAGTTTTAGTTTCTTATCTCCACCCGGAAGCAACCATGGAAAAGGCGTTTGCCCCATCGGGAACTGCCTCCAGGCGCAGCCTGGCACCCGGAGGGGACTGTGGAAAAGGCGTTTGCCCCTTCGGGAACTGGGGTGCAGGGGGGCACCCCCTGGCGGGCACTGGGATCCAGGGGAGCATCCCCTGCCTTTGCCGCCCGCTCGTTTTCACAAACCAAATTCCGAATTTCCCCTACCCACATCGAAAAAAGAAGGGCCTCGATCTGCTTTTGCGCAAACCGATGCCCTTCATTTTCACTTCATACGCTTATTCCATGGCGTCCAACACTGCCGTCAAAAGCGGCAGGTGGGGGAACACTCTTTTCTTCAAATCAGCCTCGGCAATCTCCTCGCTGAGCTGAAAGGTCTCCGTGGTAAACAGGCCGCAGAAGAAGGCGTACACCTTATCGCCCTTCACTGCCATGGCCGCCTGGCCGCCAGCGGCCTCGCACAGGGCCTCCCATGCCTGGGTGATCTTCTCATCAGGGATGGCGTTGCCGGGGGTAAAGGCATACCAGCCCTTATTTTTGCCGCCGATGGGGCACTGGGTATAACCGTCGTTGGCGTAATCCTGCCGGGTTAGAGAGATCATAAAGGGCTTGTTGCCCAGGAGCACCAGGGGCGTTTCCAAAGGCTTCGTCAGCGTTGCCACCACAAAGGCACCGCTGTTAAACTCCCGGTTCTGCTTTCCCTCTTTTTTAGGAAAGGATAGGGTGATTTCGCCCACCGTTAGCTCCCGGCCGCCCATTTGGCCCACCGCTCCGTGCTGAAAAACAGGCGTATCCAGCACACACCGGGAGGGCAGCAATTCAGCCTCTGCCAGCTCTTTTTTTTCAACCGCCAGGCGGCCCAAATACCGGCAGCCATCCAGGCCCAAATTTTTCATCTGAGCTTGAGCGACTGCATCATTCACCTGCCGCTTGCCCATTCGGGTGATAACGAAATAGCCAGCAAAGGAGGCGAGGCCAATAACCAGGCCCAGCACCTGATGGCTGGTAAACATCAGCACCACCGCCAGGATCTCCACGCACAGGCAGATCATCGTCAGGGTGCGGAACCTATTCCGCTTTTTGTTTAGTGAAACAGCTGTTACATCTTGCATTTGAACAACTTCCTTTCAAAGGTCTGCTTGAAGTATATCGGTCTTAAATGATTTGTGCAAGTCCTTTGTCAAAAAAATGGCTAAATTGTGGAAAGCGTCTTGACAAATGGACGGCTTATCTATAATATATTAATAGGTACAAGCTCGCGTACTCGTACCTTGTGTAAATTGACAACGCAGAATATGGATGATTGTCTGAATTTTGTAGGCTTTGTGTACTCAATTCTTTGTCCATATTTTTTATACTTTGCTTAGGACAAAGCCGAGAAGCCAATGACCTCTCGGCTTTCTTCGTACTTTAGAGATACAATCATGCGCACCGCGCAGATTGCATATACATTACGCAACATAGGAGGAACAGACCAATGGCTGGCAAGATTATCCCCCGCTGGGAATGGCGTACTTTCGGTGACAACTTCGGCGTGACCGAGGAAAAGATCAAGGGCTACGAACTGGCTAACTTCAAGAAGAGCAGCGAAAAGTACATCCTCTCCCGTAACTCCAACGAAAACTGCAAGATTCGCGACGATCTGATGGACATCAAGTCCCTCCAGGAGATCAACGGCGACAAGCTGGAGCAGTGGTATCCCACTCTGAAGGAAGGCTTCCCTCTGAGCAAGGAAACCATCACCATGCTGTGCAAGGATTTCTTCAAGATCGATGTGCCTGCCATGGACAAAGACTCCTACACCTACGAAGAGTATGTGGAGCTGTGCAAGGCTCAGCCTGACCTGTGCGTGGTGGATGTGTACAAGGAGCGCTCCATCTACACCATCAACGAGGCTGTTGTTGAGATCGCTGAGACCAAGTTCAACGGCGTGCCCATGCGCACCGTGTGCGTTGAGCACATCGATCCCGCCAACGTCATCGGCGTTGTCCGTTCTCTGGAAGCTGAAAAGTTCGAGAACATCAACTACATCCAGGCCATGAAGAAGGCTGTGGGCCTGCTGTAAGAATAAGAGAGGAAGCAACTGACAATGAAACGTGTAGCGATCATTGATATCGGTACCAACTCCATCAAGTTCTTCGTAGGCGAGCGCATGGAAGATGGCACCATCAAGACCATCATCGACAAAAATGACATCGCTCAGCTGGGCGAAGGTCTGCGCGAAACCGGCGTGATCTCCCCCGAGGCTCTGGAGCGCAATGCCCAGTCTGTGGCTGCTTTCGCTAAGGAAGCTCAGGAAGCTGGCGCTGAAAAGATCGTCAGCGTGGGCACCATGGCTCTGCGCACCGCCAAAAACTCTGCCGACTTCGTGGCCCGCGTGAAGGAACTGTGCGGCGTTGAGGTTCAGGTTATCCCCGGCGAAGAAGAGGCCCGCCTCTCCTACCTGGCCATCCTGTCCGGCCTGCCCCTGGAAGAGGGCGGCGAGCTGGTGATCTTCGATACCGGCGGCGGCTCCACCGAGTTCATCTTCGGCAAGGGCACCGAGCTTAAGAACCGCTTCAGCGTCAACCTGGGCGCTCTGATCATCACTGAAAACTTCTTTAATGATGATCCCGTGAAGGAAGGCTCCGTTGAGGCTGCCATCGCCTACATCGACAAGGAATTTGCCGCTGCTGGCGTTACCGGCAAGCCCACCCAGCTGGTTGGCATGGGCGGCACCGTGACCTCTATGGGCGCTGTGAAGCACAAGATGGTCAAGTACAACCCCGATATCATTCAGGGTTCCGCCCTCACCAAGGAAGACGTGAAGGAGCAGGTTGAAGCCTATGCTTCCCGCACTGTGGAACAGCGCCGTGAGCTGCCCGGCCTGCAGCCCAAGCGTGCAGGCACCATCCTGGCTGGCGCCTGCACCCTGACCAACATTCTGGATCGCCTGGATGCTCCTCAGCTGACCATTTCCGACCGCGGCCTGCGCCACGGCCTGGCCTTTGATCTGCTGAACAAGTAACTTACCCCCCTGCGTTAGTTTACAGCGCCTGCACGGATGCTGTTCACTTAAAATTAAAAGGAGGTTCCCCAAATGAAGAAACTGTCCCTGACCCTGGTTCTGGTTCTTCTGGTCACCAGCCTGCTGGGCATGACCTCTGCCAGCGCCGAATGGACCCCTGACAAGCCCATCACCATCATGAACTACGTTAAGGCTGGCGGCGGCATGGACGTCACCACCCGTAAGTTCCAGGAAATTGCCTATAAGTACACCGACGCTACCATCGTTGTGGATAACAAGCCCGGCGCTGGCGGCATCATCGCTGCTGACTACATCCTCGAGCAGGAAGCTGATGGCTACACCATCTTCGGCACCACCGTGTCCTATGTGGACTCCATCCTGGCCGCTGAAGAAGATGTTGAAAAGTACATCTGGGGCTTCGACTGGATCGCTAACATCGTGGGCGACCCCTACTGCATCATGGTAGAAAAGAACAACCCCATCACCCTGGAAGAGCTGGTTGCTGACGCTAAGGTCAACAAGCAGAACTGGATGGGCCCCTCCACCGGCGGCGCCAAGCACCTGGTGGCTCTGCAGTACTGGGCAGCTCTGGGCATGGAAGCCAACTTTATCCCCTATGAGTCCGGCCCCGATGCTCTCTTGGCTGTTATCGGCGGCCAGGGCGTTGCCACCGTTGGTAACCCCTCTGACGTCAACGGCCGTGAACTCCGTCACCTGGTCATCGGCGCTCCCGAGCGTCTGGCCGCTTATCCCGACGTGCCCACCTGGACTGAGGTTGGCTATCCCGAGCTGGATAAGGCTATGATGTGGCGCGGCTACGCCGTGAAGAAGGGCACCCCCGAAGAGGCCATCAAGTGGTGGCAGGATCTGTGCGAGAAGGTCAAGAATGACCCCGACTGGATCGAGTACAACACCAGCAAGTCCTACGTTGTGCAGAACATCGGCACCGAAGAGTTCACCGCTCAGGTCAAGCAGGATATGGTTGACCACCTCAACATCCTCAAGCAGTCCGAGCTGGTCAGCGAAGACTACACCATCGAATAATCTTAACCGCGTCTTAACCGTGGGGGATCCTTTCTTCTTCGGAGGAAGGGTCCCCCTACTGTCTATCCCCCATAATCTAACCTGTATGGAGAGGAGTGCTTTCTCCCAATGAAAGCGATCGGCCAATTCTTAACGGATATTAATCCGCTTTGGCTGCTGGTCGGCTTTGCCGTCATCATGGTTGCTTTTGCCTTCTTCTACAGCAAAAACGCCAAGTGCAAGCCCTACCGCGGTCAGCTGCTGGTGATCACCGGCTTCTGCCTGTTCACCCTGCTGTTCTACCTGATGAGCTTTGACTTTAAGGTTACCAAGCTCATGCGTGATGCTGGCGTGAACGCCTCCACCATCCCCCATACTTGGGCGGCCTTGATGGTGCCCTGCGCCGTCATGGTGTTCATTAACATCTTCTCTGTCAACAATAATCCTGAAGAGCCCTTTGTCAAGTGGCAGCTGGCTCTGGGCATCGGCGTTGCCGCGCTGGCCAGCGTGTTCCTGTTTGATGTCATTGGCTATTATCTGTCCAGCGTGCTGTTCCTGCTGCTGATGATGTTCCTCCTGCGGGAAAAGAAGGTCCTCACCCTGGTGCTGGTACCTGTGATCTGGTGCGTGTTCGTTTACTTTGTGTTTGATAAGCTGCTGTACATGGGTCTGCCCACGGGCTCCCTGTTCGCCGGACTTTTCTAAGAAAGGAGGAAATGCTCAATGTTAGAAATTCTGTCCAACCTTGGTATGGGTTTTGCTAACCTGCTGGATCTGGAACTGATCCTGCTGTGCGCTGCCGGCGTGGTTATCGGTATTCTGGGCGGCGCTATCCCTGGCATTTCCCCTTCTATGGCCGTGGCGCTGATGCTGCCGCTGACCTTTAAGATGGATGCCACCACCGGTATCGTAATGCTCATGGGCATTTACACCGGCGCTAACTACGGCGGCGCTATCACCGCTGTGGCTATCAATACCCCCGGCACCCCCTCTGCTGCGGTAACTTCCTTCGACGGTTATCCTCTGTGCCAGCAGGGCCGCGCTGGCGAGGCCATGGGTATCTCCCTGTGGGCTTCCGTGACCGGCGGTATCGTTTCCACCCTGATTTTGATCTTCTTTGCCGAGCCCCTCTCCGGCCTGACCAAGCAGTTCTGGCCCTCTGAGTACTTTGCTCTGGCTTTCATGGGTTTGACCACCGTGGCTACCCTAGGCGGCAAGCACTGGCGCAAGGCCCTGGTGGCTGTGCTCTTCGGCCTGTTGGTTAACACCATGGGCGTTGACCCCCAGTGGGGCGTGCGCCGCTACACCTTCGGCCTCTCCGCTCTGTATGACGGCATCCCCATGGTGCCCGTGCTGATTGGTCTGTTCGCCCTGGGCGAGGTGTTCTCCAACCTGGAGCACTACGACTACAAGCAGCAGAAGTTCGCTAAGGTGGACTACAAGTGGCCCTCCTTTAAGTACATCTGGAACCTGAAGTGGTCCATGATCCGCGCCTCCATCATCGGCTGCATCATCGGCATCTTCCCCGGCGCTGGCGGCACCATCGCTGCTTTCCTGTCCTACGACATCGAAAAGCGCTTCTCCAAGCATCCTGAGATGTTCGGCAAGGGCGCTCCCGAAGGCGTTTGCTCCGGCGAGGCTGCTGACAATGGCTCCATCGGCGGCGCTATGATCCCCCTGCTCACCATGGGTATCCCCGGCTCCGCCACCGCGGCGGTTCTCCTGGGCGCTCTGATGATTCACGACATCACCCCCGGCCCCGAACTGTTCCAGACCTCCAAGGAGCTGGTGTACACCCTGTTCGCCTCCATGTTCTTGGCTAACGCCATGATGGGTATCATCGGTGTGTATGGTTCCAAGGCCTTCGCCCGTATCTGCGACCTGTCTAAGACCATCCTGTATCCGTTGATCTTCACCTTCTCCATCCTGGGCTCCTACGCCGTGGAGAAGAACACGACCCACGTGATTATCTGCTTGGTCTTTGGTCTGATCGGCTGGATGATGAAGAAGTACAAGTACCCCGCCGCCCCCGTGGTGCTGGGCGTGGTGCTTGGCCGACTGATGGAGCTGAACTTCGCCCAGGCCCTGCGCGCCCACGGCTGGACCAGCTTCCTTCGTCCCTTCACCCTGGTTCTGTTCGCTATCTCCATTGCCGCCCTCGTGTGGCCCATCATCAGCGACCGCCGCAAGGCCGCTGGCAAGGGCGACAGCCGCGCTATGCTGGCTGACGACGAGGACTAAGGGATTCTCCAAGTTAACAAAAAACGCCTCTCCATTCGGAGAGGTGTTTTTTTGTGGAGAGGCGGCTGTGCAGGGGGATCATCCCCTGGGCTCAGCTCCCGAAGGGGCAATCGCCCCTTGCATAATTGCTTCCGGGCGTTACGTTACGGGGGCATATGCAATGCCCCCCTACGATGCACCCGGAAACGATTCCACATGATACAATCACTGCATCGGGAAATGGGGCCGGACTCAGCCCGTCGTAGGGGCGGATCCTGTATCCGCCCGCCAGGCTGCGCCTGGACGCAGTGCTCGATGGAGCAAACGCCTTTCGCATAGTTCCTTCCGGGTGTTACGTTACGGGGACATATGCAATGCCCCCTACGATGCACCCGGAAACGATTCCACATGATGCAATCACTGCATCGGAAA
>JAFUPO010000196.1 GCA_017481185.1 Clostridia bacterium
GCCTCTGCCCGAGGAACCAGCTCGCTTTTGCCCAGAGCCGCCTCCCTGGGCGGCATAGCCCTTTCGCCCAGGGGGAAAAGGGTTCGGGGCTCCGGCTTGGGCAGGGGCGCTTTTTTCAGCACAGCGCTCAATCGTTCAAAGGTTTTGTGCTCATCCATCACAGAGAGGATGCACACAGCCCGGTGATCGTCGTGCATTTCCACATCGAGCCCGGCAGCTTCCAGCGTTTTCGCCATTTCACAGCCCCCGGGCAGCACCAGCCGGGTGGGATCCAGAAACCAGCCTTCCTCCCGCCAGCCAAGGCGAGGGTCCCCCAGCCGTGCACGAATTTCGTCTGCCTGGCAGCTGACAGCTTGTAAGGCTTCGCGGCCCTTCATTTCCATATAGGCCCGGGCGTCATCCAAGGCCATCATTAAAACAAAGGAGGGGCTGGAGGTTTGCACCAGGCGCAGGATGCGGCGTACCCTTACCTCATCTTCCCGGGGCTGAATATGCAGAACCGCCGCGCCGGTCAGGCAGGGCAGGGTTTTGTGGGCGGACTGCACCCACAGATCAGCCCCCTGGCTGCCTGCGGAAAGGCCCTCTGCCATAAAGGGAAAATGGGCCCCATGGGCTTCGTCAACCACCAGGCGCATACCATGGGCGTGGGCCGCCCGGGCGATGCGTTCCAGAGGGATGGCGCAGCCGTAATAATCAGGCCGGGTCACCAATACCGCTTTGGCTTCCGGGTGAGCTTCAATGGTCTCAAGCAGGGTTGCTTCTTTGACATAGGCGTAGCCATCCGCCGTAAGGGTGCAGGGGGCGAATACCGGTTCAAGCCCGCCCAGCACACAGGCGTTCACCGCCGATACATGGGCGTTGCGAGGAAGGATGACCCGCTCCCCCGGCTTGGCGGCATACATAAGCATGGTATGGATGCCTGCCGTGCTGCCCCCGTGAAGAAAGAAGCTCGCCCCCGCCCCGGCAGCCCGGGCGTACAGCTTTTGCGCCTGGGCGATAGCGCCCTCGGGCATATACAAATCATCGGTAAGAGGGGTTTCGGTGGTGTCCAGGGCGTACACATCCTCCGCGCCAAAGGGGGCTTTACCCTTGTGCCCGGGCATATGCAGGCTCAGCCGATCCCGATTGGCTGACAGCATTTCAAACATGGGCCGCATTTTACCCCTCCCCTCTGTGTGCCATTGTACCCCATAAAGGGGCAAGAGCGCAATAGAAAGTGCGAGAGGGAAGCTTTCTTGAAAGAAAGTTTCCCTCTCGCGCTCTCCCATCAAAGAACTTTCATTATTGATTCATGGGGATCTTGTGCAAAAATTGCATCAAACCAAACCCAAGCTGGTTTTCGGGGGTGGGCGCGGGAGGGGGCGCTTTTGACTCAAAAGTGCCCCTCCCGCAAAAACCTTTACTTCATCAAATCCCCCAGCATCTGCGTTCCCAGATGGCAGAGGAACACCAGCATTTCCTCTCGCAGGGCGGGGGGCAGGGGCTGGGTAGCGTGCTTCAATTCAAAGGCAAAGTCATTGTTATAGCCCACCTGGCGGATAGCGCCGAGAACCTCATCCCAGTTGATGGCGCCGTAGTAGGGCATCAGGTGCTCGTCCTGCTTAGGCTTGCCGTGGTTATCGTGAATGTGCATACACTGGAGCCTAGAGCCTACCCGCAGAATGGATTCGCCCTGCTTTTGCCCAGCCAGGGAGGCATGGCCCGTATCCCAGCAGATGCCGATGCGAGGGTCATTAAAGCTGTCCACCAGCTCAATGAGTTCGCCCACATCGCTGCAATAGCGCTGCTTATGGCCTGACTGAAACATATTTTCAAAGCAGAAGCCCACCCCATGGGCCAGGGCGTAATCGATCAGGGGCTTCCAGTATTCCTGATTGAAGCGGCGGTTTTTGTCCAGGTCATAGACCTCATCCGCGTCAAAATCACAGGGATGCACCACCGTCCACTTCACCCCCAGTGCCTGGGAGGCCCGGATGGAACGGCGGATGCGCTCCTCATACCAGGGGCGGTCGATAGTCATGTCAGTGGACTGCTTGGTGCGGTAATAGAACGAATGGGACTGGCGAAAGGTGATGCCCAATTGAGCAGCATGGTCGCCTACCCGATCCACCCATTTTTCCCAGCCGTCCAAAGCCAGGGGCCAGCCTTCCATAGCCTGGGTGGCCAGGTTCAGATCCATGCAGGTAAACCCCGCCTGGCGGCTGAGATTCATGGCCTCAAAGATGGATTCCTGAGGGCTCACGTCGCCGCCGAATAAGGTGGTGTTGATGGCTAAGCGCATACGCCCTCCTTATTTCATCGCGGCTTTGGAGAAGCCGGTGAGAATGTACTTCTGGAAAACGATAATCAACACCAGGATGGGCAGCACCGCCACGCAGGAAGCTGCGGTGATCTGGTTCATGTTCAGCGCCTCCATGCTCAGGAAGGAATTGCGGATGTCCGCGATGCCCACGGAGATGGTGCGCTCCCGGTCGGTGGTAACGATCATTTTGGGCCAGAAATAAGCGTTCCAGCCGTTGATGAAAGCCAGAATGGTCATGGTGATCACCGTGGGGCGGCACATGGGGGTGAGGATCTGGAAAATCATGCGGAAGGAGCCCAAACCGTCCA
>JAFUPO010000197.1 GCA_017481185.1 Clostridia bacterium
ATACCTCCCCACCCCCAGGGGGGTGTATGGTTAGTATAGGCGATCCCATAATGTTTGTCAATAGGCTGCCCTTTTCAATAGAGCATAAAAAATCCCTCTCCAAAGACAGGAGAGGGATTAAACCGTTTACTTTTAGACCTCAATAATGCCTTCAAAGTCCTTCTGGGCGTCGCCGGTCATCCATACGTCGCCGTTTTCATCGTAGCGGATCACCAGTTCGCCGCCGGGCAGGCGGATGGCAATGTCAGCGCCCCGCTCACACAGGCCGTTTTCCACAGCCGCCACAGCCACAGCGCAAGCGCCGGTGCCGCAGGCCATGGTTTCACCGATGCCACGCTCCCACACTCGAACCTTTAAAATATTGCGGCCCAGCAGGGTGGCGTAGGACACGTTCACCCGCTCGGGGAACATGGGATCATGCTCAATGGCAGGGCCCAAGTTTTTCAGATCCACCTGATCCACATCGGGCACAAACTGCACCACATGGGGGTTGCCCATGGATAGGCAGGTGATCTGGCAGCTTTCGCCAGCCAAGGTCACCTCACGGCCCACCACCCGGTCGCCAGACAGATTGACAGGCACCTTCTTAGGCTCAAATTCAGCGTAGCCCATGAGGACTTCCACAGAGAATACCATGTTCTCCCGCACATACAGGGTCAGTTGCTTGCGGCCAGCGCCGGTGGCGATGGTCATATGCTCCTTCCTGACCCGGCCAGATTCATACAGATACTTGCCCACGCAGCGCAGGGCATTGCCTGCCACCTGGCCCTGGGAGCCATCGGCATTGTACATCACCATGGCTGCATCCGCCTTTTCAGAAGGCGTGATGAGGATGATACCGTCGCCGCCGATGCCGGTTTGGCGGCTGGAAAGGCGCACCGCCAAGGATTCAGGATTAGCTACCTGCTGCTCAAAGCAGTCAAAGTAGATATAGTCGTTGCCCGTGCCGCGCATCTTTACAAATTGCAGCTTCTGCTTGGCGGGGCGCATATTGTTGATGTCCACCAATTCCACGCTGTTCTGGCTGTAGCGGGAGATGAGGGTGTTGGCCATGGCGTTGGCCGTATCCAGGCTGGTGAATTCAGGAATGGCCCGCTCCACAGCCTTGCGGCGCAGCTTTACGCTCTCCCGCTCGGGCTTGCGGCCCTTGGCGGAGGTGGAGATCACGTACTGGATCTTGGTCTCCTCCATCATATCCCCAGCAGTGTGCAGATCTACCGCCACTGCCTCAACCCCATGCTCTTTAAACACCTTGGCCGTACCGGGGGTAGCGTACAGGGTGAAGCCCAGCTGGGCATACCTACGGGCAATGTCCGCCGCCTCACGCTTGTCAGAATTCCGCACTGTGAAGAACGCGCCGCCGGTGCGCCGCATATCGTAGCCTGCGGCCACCATGCCCTTGAACAAGGCTTCTTCCAAGGTGGAGCCGATGCCCAGCACCTCGCCGGTGGACTTCATCTCCGGGCCCAGGTGGGTATCCACGTCCTGGAGCTTCTCAAAGGAGAAGCAGGGCACCTTGATGGCGTAATAGGGGCTCTGGCGATACAAACCCGTGCCGAAGCCCATGTCACCCAGCTTTTCACCCAGCATGGCCCGCACAGCCAAATCCACCACCGGCACGCCGGTGACCTTGCTGATATAAGGCACGGTGCGGCTAGCCCGGGGATTGGCCTCGATGACATACACTTCGTTATGATACACGATGTACTGAATGTTGATGAGGCCCACGGTGCCCAATTCCAAAGCGATGGCCTTGGTGGCGTCGATGAGCCGCTGGGTAATGGTGCCGGAAAGGTTCCAGGCGGGATACACGGCAATGGAGTCGCCGGAGTGGACGCCCGCCCGCTCGATGTGCTCCATGATGCCGGGGATGAGGATGTCCTCGCCGTCGCAAATGGCGTCAACCTCCACCTCAGTGCCCATGAAATACTGGTCAATAAGGATGGGGTTTTCGATGCCCAGGGCCAGGATGATCTTCATATATTCCACGATGTCGCTATCCTGGAAGGCGATAATCATGTTCTGGCCGCCCAGCACGTAGGAGGGCCGCACCAACACAGGATAGCCCAATTCATTGGCAGCCTTCAACGCTTCTTGCTCGGTGAACACGGTGGTGCCCTGGGGGCGCTTGATGTGGCGGCGCTCCATGGAGGCGTCGAACCGTTCACGGTCCTCGGCTGCATCGATAGCGTCGGCGCTGGTGCCCAGGATGGGGATGCCCGCCTCAGACAGGGCATGGGTCAGTTTGATGGCCGTTTGGCCGCCGAAGGCAGCCACCACGCCCACAGGCTTTTCCACCGCGATGATGCCCATCACGTCTTCAGGGGTTAGGGGCTCAAAGTACAGCCGGTCGGCAGTGTCAAAGTCGGTGGAAACGGTTTCGGGATTGTTGTTGATCATCACCACGTCGTAGCCTGCCCGTTTGAGCATCCACACGCAGTGCACGGAGGCATAGTCGAACTCTATGCCCTGACCGATGCGGATGGGGCCGGAGCCCAGCACTACCACGCAGGGCTTGCGCTCGCCCTTAGAGGCCAGGAATTCCTCAGCCTCGTTGACCTCGTCATAGGAGGCGTAGAAGTAGGGCGTCATGGCATCGAACTCGCCGGCGCAGGTATCCACCATCTTGTACACAGGCAGCCGGGGCTTTTCGATCTTCTGACCGGAGAGGCGGGTGATGGCCTTATCCGGGAAGCCCATCTGCTTGGCCTGTTCGTAAAGCTCCTGGGTCAATTCGGCAGTCTTCAGGGTATTTTCCATATCCAGCAGCTGCTTGATGTGCTCCAGGAAGAACATATCGATCTTGGTCAGGTCGTGGATCTCCTGTAGTGTGGCGCCCTTATCCATGGCCTCATAGATGGCGAAAAGCCGCTCATCGGTTCGCTTGCCGATCAGCTCCATCAGGGCTTCCTTGTCGAAGTCCTTGAGCTTCTTCATGCGCAGGGTATCCTGGCCGATCTCAACGCCCCGCACAGCCTTCATGAGGCCCTGCTCCAGGTTCACGCCGATAGCCATAACCTCGCCGGTGGCCTTCATCTGGGTGCCCAGGGTGCGCTTGCCGTAAACGAACTTATCAAAGGGCCACTTGGGCAATTTCACCACCACGTAGTCGATGGTAGGTTCAAAGCCTGCGCAGGTCATGCCGGTGATGGCGTTTTTCATTTCGTCCAGGGTATAGCCGATGGCGATCTGGGTGGCGCACTTGGCAATGGGGTAGCCGGTGGCCTTGGAGGCCAGAGCAGAGGAGCGGCTCACGCGGGGGTTGACCTCGATGACCGCATACTCAAAGCTATCGGGATTCAGGGCAAACTGGCAGTTGCAGCCACCTTCCACCTTCAGGGCAGAAACGATGTCCAGGGCTGCCTTGCGCAGCATCTGATATTCTTTGTTAGCCAGGGTGAGAGCCGGGGCCACTACGATGGAGTCGCCGGTGTGGATGCCCACAGGGTCGATGTTCTCCATGGAGCAAACAGCGATGCAGTTGCCCTTGCTGTCGCGCATGACCTCAAACTCAATTTCCTTCCAACCGGAGATGCACTTTTCCACCAGGATCTGGGTGATGGGGCTCAGGCGCAGGCCGTTTTCAGCGATCTCCTTGAGCTCCGTTTCATTCTGGCAGATGCCGCCGCCGGAGCCGCCCAGGGTGTAAGCAGGCCGCACAATGACGGGATAGCCGATCTTTTCGGCAAAAGCCAAAGCATCGGGCACCGTTTCCACAACGTCGGAAGGAATACAGGGCTGGTTGATCTCCTCCATGGTCTGCTTGAAGAGGAGGCGGTCCTCAGCCTTTTCAATGGTATCGCAGTTAGCGCCCAGAAGCTTTACGTTGTGGGCCTCCAGAAAGCCTTCCTTAGCCAATTGCATAGACAGGGTCAGGCCGCTCTGGCCGCCCAGGGTGGAAAGGAGGCTGTCAGGCTTTTCTTTGATGATGATGCGGCGAATGGTTTCCAGGGTCAGGGGTTCGATGTAGATCTTGTCCGCAGAGGCCCGATCGGTCATGATGGTGGCCGGGTTGGGGTTGATCAGCACCACCTCCAGGCCCTCTTTTTTCAGGGCCCGGCAGGCCTGGGAGCCAGCGTAGTCAAACTCTGCCGCCTGACCGATCACGATGGGGCCGGAACCA
>JAFUPO010000198.1 GCA_017481185.1 Clostridia bacterium
GATAACACGGCCGCCACCTGCGCCGAGGCCATCAACGGCGCTGTGCTGCCCACCCGCACCCCCATCATGGGCGGCGACTCCGGCATCTGCGGCGGCTGCGGCATCGCTACCCTCTGTGTGGACTATTATGACCTGGGCGTGGCCACTGGCAAGATGGCTGTGAAGATCCTCACCGGTGAAGCCAAGATTGAGGAAATGCCCATCGCCTATGCCGAGGAATTTATGAAGGTCTACAACCGCACCAACTGCGAGGAGCTGGGCGTGGACATCGCCGCGCTGGAAGCTGCGGGCTATGTGGATCTGGCGACGCTGGAATAATCCGGTTATTGAAGCGTATTCAAGCGGGAGGGCGCAAGCCGCCTTCCCGCCATTTTAAGGGGTTGAACGGATGTTTTTTGACTGGCTGGGAGCCCTTCCCGGCGCTGCCGCACAGGGTATGGTGTGGGGCGTTATGGCGATCGGCGTATTTATCACCTATAAAATTTTGGATATTGCCGATCTAACGGTAGACGGCTCCATCTGCACCGGCGGCGCAGTCTGCGCGGTATTGATTACCGCAGGGGCGGATCCCTGGGTGGCCATGGCGGCGGCCCTGGCAGCCGGGGTGCTCACGGGCCTGGCCACAGGGCTTTTGCACACGCTGATGGGCATCCCCTCCATTCTGGCGGGCATCCTGACCCAGCTGATTCTTTGGTCTGCTAATCTAAAAATCATGGGCAAGGCCAACATCGCCCTGCCCATCCGCCGGTTTGAGCTGGTCATTGCTCAGATCCGCACGGCGCCCTCTATTTTAATTCTGCTGGCGGTGCTGGCGGTGCTGATGGGGCTGATCTATTGGTTTTTTAAAACCGAGGTGGGCGCTTCTCTTCGGGCTACGGGCAATAATTTGCAGATGGCCGAGGCCCAGGGGATTAACACCAATTTCACCAAGGTGCTGGGGCTGATGCTTTCCAACGGCATCGTGGCCTTCTCCGGCGCCCTGCTGGCCCAGTACCAGGGCTTTGCAGACGTCAGCATGGGCCGTGGCGCTATTGTGATCGGCCTGGCGGCGGTGATCATCGGTGAAGCGGTGATCTCCCGGCTGGGGCAGCATCTGCTGGTGCGGCTGCTGGGGGTTGTTATCGGCGGCATCATCTACTATTTTGTGTACCAAACGGTGATCTTCCTGGGCCTGGATGCAGACCTTTTGAAGATGCTTTCTGCCATTGTGGTGGCCGTCTTCCTGGCGATTCCCTACTGGCGGCAAAAATACGGCAAGGTAAAGGGGAGTCAGGCCCATGCTTGAGATTAAGAACATTACCAAAACCTTTAATCCCGGCACGGTGAATCAAAAGGTAGCCCTGAACAACGTGACCCTGACCCTGGCCGATGGTGATTTTGTAACGGTGATCGGCGGCAACGGCGCAGGCAAATCCACTTTGCTTAACGCTATTGCCGGGGCCTGGAAGCTGGATGAGGGGCACATCCTCATCGATGGCACTGAGATCACCCACCTGCCCCGCTACAAGCGAGCCAAGTTTCTGGGCCGGGTTTTTCAGGACCCCATGATGGGTACCGCAGCTGATATGCAGATTGACGAAAACCTGGCCCTGGCCAAGCGCCGGGGCAAGCGCCGGGGCCTGGGGCTGTCCATCCGGGCTAAGGAGCGGGAGGAATACGCTCAACGGGTCGCTGATCTGGATCTGGGCCTGGAAACGCGGCTCACCACCAAGGTGGGCCTGCTCTCCGGCGGCCAGCGCCAGGCCATCACCCTTTTGATGGCGGCCATGAACCAGCCCAAGCTGCTCCTTTTGGATGAGCATACCGCGGCGCTGGATCCGAAAACTGCCGCAAAGGTGCTGGATATTACCGAGCGCATCGTGACGGAAAACCGCCTCACCACTGTGATGATCACCCATAACATGAGGGATGCCCTGGCTCACGGCAACCGGCTGATAATGATGCATGAGGGCCGGGTCATTATCGACGTGGCCGGGGAGGAGAAAAAGCGCCTTACCGTGGAGGACTTGCTGAACCTGTTTACCCGCCAAAGCGGCGAGGAATTTGCCAGCGACCGGGCGATGCTGGCATAAAAGTGAAAAAGATCTTCCGACAGGAGGATCTTTTTAATTATGGTCAGGGCTTTATCATTGCCTTGACAAGCTCTGCCGATGCCGATAAAATAAAGCCTAAGAGGGTATGAGGAGGAATTGCATATGAAAAAAACGCTTGCCATCCTGATCGGCCTGGCGCTTGCCCTGGGCTTGTGCCTGCCCGCCTGCGCGGCTCAGTACACCATCGGCATTTGCCAGTTCCGGCCCCATCCTGCGCTGGACGAGGCCACCCGGGGCTTTAAGGATGCTGTAAACGCCGCCTTGGGAGAGGGCGAGGTAGAATTTTTGTTTGACAATGCCCAAGGGGAATTCGCCGCCTGCACAGCTGCTATGAGCGGTTACGTGACCAAGGGCGTGAACCTGATTTTGGCCAACGCCACCAGCGCTTTGGAGGCGGCGGCTAACGCCACGATGGAGATCCCGGTGCTGGGGGTTTCTGTGACCGAGTATGGCGCGGCGCTGCACATTGATGATTTTGACGGGCTGGTGGGCGGTAATATTTCCGGCGCCAGCGACCTGGCGCCTTTGGATGAGCAGGCCAAGATGATCCTCAGCGTGTTCCCCCAGACCCAAAGAGTGGGGCTGCTTTATTGCTCTGGCGAGCCCAACTCCGCCTACCAGGTAAAGAAGGTGCGGGAGTACCTTGAGGGCCAGGGCGTTGCCTGTTTGGATTTCCCCTTTGTGGATTCCAGCGACGTGGCCCGGGTGACCGGCGAGGCGGCCAAGGCGGCCCAGGTGATCTTTATCCCCACGGACAATGTGGTGGCTGACTGCGCGGAGATCATTTGCGATGTGGTGCTGCCTGCGGGCGTACCGGTTATGGGCGGCGATACCTATATGTGTTCGGCCTGCGGCGTGGCGACCCTCAGCGTGGATTATTACGATCTGGGCGTGGTCACTGGCCAGATGGCCGTGAAGATCCTCACCGGCCAGGAGCGGATCGAAGAGATGCCCATCGCCTATGCCCCTGAATTTCTTAAATTGTACAACCGTGACCTTTGCCAGGAGCTTCAGGTGGATGTGGCTGCTCTGGAGGCCGCCGGTTATGTGGATCTGGCAAAGATCCAGTAAAACTTCGGAGAGCGGCTCTGGCACAAGATAAACGCTTACGAACATGATAAAGCACCTGCGGCGGCAGGTGTTTTTTATGCTGAATGGAAAGGCGGACGCTGCCTTTGCGCACCCGATGGCTGCGGTTTTCCAGGGCTTGATACGGTTGCTTTTTGTCTGAAATTTTTTTGTGCAGGCATCTAAAATACCTCTTTTTTTTTTTTTTTTCTGTGATATAATGCCTCCAAAAGTGCAGCGGCCTTCCACACAAGCCGTGCAAAAAGCACATACTTTATTGAAAGGCGGTTTGACCCTATGAAGAAACTGTTTGCCCTGCTCCTTTGCCTGATGATGACCTGCTCCTGCGCTCTGGCTGAAATGCCTGAGGTCAATTTTGACGAAGCTTCCATTGCTGAAATCAGCGGCGAATGGCTGGCCCTGAATGATTTCGGCCTTCAGTTCTATTGCCCTGAAAACCTGCTGATGCTGGAAGTCAGCGAAGAACAGCAGGCTGCCGGCACCTTGGCTGTGTTTGCTTCTGAGGATCAGTCCTGCGCGATGTCCGTCACCTATACGGCTATGCTGGATGGCGAAGGCACTCAGATCACCGATGCGGCTACCCTGGTGAGCTATTATCAGTCTCTGGGCATCGCTGACGCCACCACCGGTATTCTCAACGGCATCGAAGCGACCACCTATTCCCATGCGGATTCTGACTCCATGGGCGTTGTGCTTATGATGGAGAGCGGCAATGCGCTGATCTTCTCCTTCTCCCCCCTGTCCAACGAGAGCTACGCTTCCCTGGCCCAGTTTATCGCTACCTCTATCATGGCCCAGGAATAAGCAGATATTTAAAAGAGGCGGAACGCACTTGCGTTCCGCCTCAGACTGTCGATAAAGTAACGGAAAAATACCAGGGATGCAATGAAGGGGCGTTGCCCCTTCATTTTTAAATCGTATCGACCGAGGGCCTTCGGCCCGGTTAAACGCCCCGAAGGGGCTGCCGGTCGGGCGGGGCGTTTAGC
>JAFUPO010000199.1 GCA_017481185.1 Clostridia bacterium
TGCCCATCTGCAACGCCCTGGGGGTCCAGAAACACGCGCAGCACCTGGCGGGCCTGCTGCTGGTTTTCGGAAAAGGGCGCTTGGGAGGTGCGGATGTCTGAAAGCAAGCAGTTGCCCAGGGCGATATGATAGTTAAGCCATAGGGTTTCCTCATTGGTTTCAGGAAAGTAGGCCATGAAGTGGGCCACATCCTCCTGGGTAACTCCCCTAAGCCAGGGCAGGGCAGCCGCAAGGGTTCGGGCATTGAGGGTATCCGCCAGATCCATCCGGTCAAAGGCGCCCTTCATGGTCAATTGCAGGATGCGGCAGCCCTGCCGATCCTCCTGGCAGAGGATGGGCTGGTCATTCTGCCAGTATTCTCCCTGGGCAGGGGCGGCCAGGCCTATCAAAAGGCAAAGGAGGATTAACAAGCGTTTCATGGGGCTGCCTCCTTTCCAAAGGTCACAATAAAGCGGGTGCCTACCTCAAGCTGGCTTTCCACCTCGATGCGGCCGCCATTGCGTTCCACCAGC
Source organism: Clostridia bacterium (assembly GCA_017481185.1). The sequence goes on from JAFUPO010000199.1 coordinate 513, forward strand.
GCCCGCACGATGGACAGGCCCAGCCCGGTGCCCCGGCGGGAGGCGTCGCGGGCTTCATCCACCCGGTAGAACTGCTCAAAGAGCCGGGGCAGATGCCGGGCCTCAATGCCGATGCCGTTATCCTCAACAATCAAGCGGCCTTCGCCCATGCGCACCTTCACATAGCCCCCCTGGCGGCCATAGCGAATGGCGTTGTCAATGAGGTTGTAGAGAATCTCCCACACATCCTTTTCAGGGGCGGTAAGGGTTATTTCGCCCTCCTGGGAAAGGGTAATCTTCTTTTCCGCCGCCTGGGGAGTCAGGGCCTGGCATACCTCCCGGGAGAGGGCGTTCATATGCACCGTCACCGCCTGGGGGGTATGGCGCTCCGCCCGGCTCAAAAGCAGAATCTCCTCGATCACGCAGAGCATCCGCTCACACTCAGTGCGGATGGTTTCAATGCACAGGGCCTGCTCTTCCGGGGTATCTGCCAAGCCCTCTGACAGCATTTCCGCAAAGCCCATGATGGAGGTCAGGGGGCTGCGCAATTCATGGGAGGCGTTGGCCACACAATCATTGCGCAGGCTCAGGGTGCGGCTGATCTCCTTCATATCGTCGTTGAGCCGCTGGGCCAGGTAGGCGATGTGATCCATGGCAGGCTGCAATTCGGGAAAAACGGCATGGGGGTTTTCCAGGGTGCCCTCCATGAGCCTGCGCACATCCTCCATCTGCTGGATCAGGCTGCGGGAGAAGCGCTCCAGAGACCGGCGCTGCAAGGCGTGCAATACGAAAAAGAGCACAACGATGCCCACGGTATAAATGGCAAGCATCTGGGTGATCTCCGAGACCGGATAGCTGAGCCGCAGCACCAGGTAGGGGGTCACCAGCTTAGCTATATTGAGGGTAAAAACCCCCTGGGACTGGGAAAACCGCAGGCTTTCACCGATCCTTCCGGCCAGGGCCTGGGTAACCTCCGGCCGGTCATAGTGCATGGGCAGGGTCAGGGGATCCATGTGGCTGTCTGCCAGCACCAGGCCATGATCCATCAAAAAGGTGGCCCGTACCGGGGGCGAGATGGCGGCAATGCTCAGGGTATGCTCCTGTAGGCTTTCGCGGGTTTCCAACGTCCAGGCGGAGGCGCCCTCCAGCATGGCATAAAGGCTCTCCCGCGTGTCATCGATGCGCAGCGCCAGCATCCCAACGGCAGCGGCAAGAGCCATAAGCAGGGTGATGGCAGCGCTCACCCAATAGGTTTTCATCAGGCTTTTTTTCACGGAGCGTCACCTGCCACGAGCCGGTAACCTGCTCCGCGCACAGTTTGGATAAACCGGGGTTCTGAGGCCGTATCCCCCAATTTCACCCGCAGGGTCTTAATGAGCGCGTCCACCAGCCGGGAGGGATCCTCCTGCGTTTGGTAGCCCCACACCTCGTTTAGCAGCATCCCCCGGGTTACGGTCACGCCGGGGCGGCGGCAGAGGTAGAGAAGCACCTCAAACTCCTTTTGGGTCAATGGGGCGCGCTTTTGGTCAACAGTCACATCGTGGCTCTGGGGCCACAGGGTCAGGGGGCCCAATACCAGTTTTTCCGGCTCCTGGGGCAGGCGGCGCAGGGCAGCTTGCACCCGGGCCTGCAATTCCCGCACCCCAAAGGGCTTGGTGATGTAATCCTCCGCGCCCAACTCCAGCCCATGCACCTTATCATGCTCCTGGGCTCGGGCAGAGATGATGATCACCGGGATCCTCTGGGTGCGCTTTTCAGCCTTCCACTCCCGAAGCACGGTGAAGCCGTTCTTTTCTCGGAGCATCAGATCCAACAGGAGCAAATCCGGCAGGGGCTCCTTTTTCATGGTTTTTTCCAGGATGGCCGCATCCAGCATCCGAAGGGGCTCGTGGCCCGCCTTCTTCATGGTCATTTCGATGAGCAGGCCGATCTTCGGGTCATCCTCAACGATCCAGATCTTCGCCATAAAGGTTCTCTCCTGTACCTAAGGTCATGATATAGTCGTCCATCCGGGGCAGGATGGTTTCAAAATACGTGTCCAGATCCCGAATGTTCAGGGCGTTGCCGTTGCCCATGCCCCCCTGGGGCCAGCGATCCGAATCCCGCTGGATGGCGTCAAACAGGGGCGTATAGAGCTCGTAGGCCTTATCAACCAGGGCCGCCAGCTGGAGGGGGCCTTGGCGCAGGGCAGCCCACCGCTGCTGAATCGCTTCAATGATCTGGGCATCTCCGGTATTTACCAGCACCTCAAAAACCCCGTCCAGCACCAGGCGGCCAATGGAGTAGGCCGTGTGGTTGGTGTCCGCCGCCTCGTTCTGCCACACATCCCCGAAGGTGTTGTTCACGTCCCAGGGGATTTTGTAAAGGGTGTAGCCATTGCCGGTATACACGGCGTGGAGAAACTGGTTTTTGAAGTGGCAGTCATGGGCCTGGGTCAGCATGGCCCACAGGCCGTAATCAATGGCGTTGGACAGAGATACCATGGCCTGGGCCGGGTTGGCTTCTCCGTTTAAAAGCGCCATATAGGAGGCAGCGGGCAGCCAGGGGTTTTTCACATAGGTTCCGGCGTAGGAAAGCTTGAAGCCCCCGCAGTATTCAGGGTCGGTGCAGGTCATCAGCTCCTGAACGGCGGGCCGGTCGTTAGCGATGACCTTGTATAAAACGCTGGCCTGCTTGTCCCCCTCCACCTGCTTGCGGTCGATGCGCTCCTGCACCCCGTAGAGCCCCCAGTACTGGCCGTTTAAAAACACCTCCGCATAAGCTAAACGGGAGGAGGCCGCCCGCACCCCGGAGGAATTCATCCAGGCCCAAAGCTCGTAGGCCAGGGCCTCCCGAATCTTGGAGGTGTCAGAGTACATGGGGTTGAGGATCCAGTCGTCATCGGAGCGAAGGGAGGCGAGGGAGGCGTTTTGTTTTTCACCCTGTGTGTCTACTATTTTAACACGATAGCTCTGCTTTGGAAAGCGCTGGCTGGTGTTGCCCCGTAGGTTGATTTCAATGCTATAGGTAGCCAGATGGCTGGAAACTCCAGGCGTGATCAACATCAATTGCCCGGCCTCGTCGGCCTCTGTGGGAAGAGCGCCTGACTGGGTGGTGATGTAGAGGATGGGCAGATGGGTGATGGCCGCCAGCTCATCCACCGCCTGGGGCAGCGCCTGCTTGACCGGCGCAGCCAAAACCGCCCCCTGCCAGGCAGGCCCGTCAGACAGGGCAAAGCTTAAAGCCAGGCAGGCGGCCAGGGCCAGGATCATCAGGCACAGGGCCAGGCGGGGCATCTTTAGCATGGCGGTCTCTCCTTAAAAGGGCGCAGGAGTTGTCCTGCGCCCTGGGCCGTTCAGCGGTCAGGTGTTATCCCGGTCGGGGGTGTTATCGGGGGTATTGTTGCGATCCGGGGTATTATCGGGGGTATTGTCCGGCGAGTTGTTGCGCGTGGTCTTAGTGGTCTTGGTGTTGGTGGTGGTCTTGGTGGTCGTCTTCTGGGTGATTACACGGTCGGGGGTGTTATCAGGGGTATTATCCGGGGTGTTGTCATAATCGGGGGTGTTGTCCCGGTCAGGGGAATCGATGAAGCTGTCTTGATAGTCCCACCGGGCCACCACCGTGGCGGAATTGATGGCGGTAGCATCATCGGAGTTGTAGGTGCCGTTCACAGGCAGCCCGTTGGCCTGCTGAAACTGAACCAGCGCCCTTTGGGTATTGGGGCCGAACTTGCCGTCGGCCTTGCCGGTGAGATAGCCCAGGGCAATGAGCCGCTCCTGCAATTGGGCCACTTCGGTGGAAGAGGCGGTGTCCTTGCTGCCGTTGGAGAGGCTGCCGGCGTTGGAAGCTTCCCACTGGGTGCCCTTCTGCCAGGCGGCGTCGTTGTTCCACTGGTCATCCTCCCAGTTGTCATCCATGATCACAAACTCCACAAACTCGGCGGGCAGGCCGTAATCCTGGGCGATGGTCTGGGCGTGCTGGGGAGTCATGCTGCGGCGGATGGCCTCCCGGTCAGAGGCCAGGGTGGCGTTGGCAGCGTCATCGGTGAGGAAGAGGGAAAGGATGGTTTCCACGTTCTTGCGGGAGGTGTCGGTGGCGGGGCTTACCTGAATGTTGGTCTTCACAGCTCCGGCCAGGGTGCGGTAGTAGGCGTTGCGCACCTGAGAAACCACCATCTTATTGGCAGCGGCGTAGGAGGCCAGATCCTTGGCGGTGATGCCGGTCAGGTAGGGCAGTTCCGCAGCCAGGGTCTCACTGGAGGCCGACGCATAGGCCCCGGCCATGATCTCGGTCAAATACTGCTGGTTAGACTTGGTGGGGTTATTGGTTTGGGCGGGCTGCCCGGTGAGGGAATAAAAAGCATCCAGGGCGCTGGAGCCGTCGGCAACGGCGCTGAGGCTCAGGGTCAAAATCAGGGCGGCGATCATCAGGCACAGGGTCTTCTTCATTAGATTTCATCTCCTCTTTCAGGTCGCTTTATCAAGTGGATGAGGTCATTATAGCGAACCTGGTTTTTGCTGGGAATACTTTGGCAGAAAATCTCACATACTTCTCACAAAGGGAGGATTCTTACATTATTATATATACCAAACCGGAGCCGCCATGAAACATTACTTTGCCCGCACCGCCAGGGGGATCAGGCACAGCACAAAATAGGCCACCAGCCACAAAAGGGAAGGATCCGCCAAGGGCAGAGGGCCGGGGGAGAAAACCGGCGTGGCCTCCCCCCAAAACAGCAGCCAGCCTACTCCCAGGCTGATAAGGCAAGCCAGGCCCCGGCCCAGCATGACCCAGCCCAGATGGAACCAGCCTCGGGGATAAAACGCCATGTTTTGCAATAGCAGGGAAAGGCCCCCCAGGCTCACCGCCCCAGCCAGAAACCAGGGGGGCGCTCCATGGGCGATAAGGGCCTGGCACCCGGCAGTAACCTCCAGCATACACTGGAGCAGCGCAGCCGCTAGGGGCGGCAAATGGGGAAAGGCCATCTGCGCCATCTGCGCTGCCACACAGCCCATCACCATGGCGCCGCACACGGTCATCAGCGCCCGGCAGGCGCCTTCGATGGCCCGGGGCAGGGTCATGGGCGGGGGCAGCCCGCCCTGGGGGCTGGGCAGGGCCTTCGCCGGAAACAGCCGGGAAATCTCCCCTGCGCAAAGAACGCCGATCCAGTGGGCGGCCAATAGCCGCAGGCCCGCCTGGGGCCATTGGAGCCACAGGGGCAGGGTGCCCATCAAAAACATGGGGCTCATGGCGCCCCCGTAGATGGCCAGGCGCACCCCGTCTCTGGCGGTGAGCAATCCCCGTGAGGCAGCCTCCGCCATCAGCCGCGCCCCGCCGGGGGAGCCGGTTATCAGCCCCATGAGCAAAACGCTGCGGCCAGTTCGGCTCAGGCCTGTTGCCGGGCAGGGCCGGCCCGCCTTCAGGCGCATCCGCCCGGTGGCATAAAGCAGGCACACCAGAAAGGGCAAAAGCCCGGGCATCACCGCCTGGGCCCATAGGGCGCACCCTCGCTGAGCAGCCTCCATCACCTGCTGGGGCCATAAAAGCATGGCCAGGGCCGCCCCCAAAGCCAGTAAAAATCCAGTCCGCCTGCGCATTTAACATCGCCTCCTGTGAAAGCTATGCGGAGGCATCCGAAAATATGGATTAGACTTTGGTCTGCTGTTAATTTTGCCTCAAAAAGGGGAAAAAGATTGTCCACCTGTGGATAACTTCGGTTTCCACAGGCTATTTTTCAACCTCTTTTGAAAAAAGTGCGGAAAATCCCCCGTTTCCTGCTTTTTTTCTGTGGAAAAGCCTGTGGAAACTGTGGAAAGCCCTGTGAAAAGGCAGGGGGATCGAAATAGGGGATTTTTGTGGTTTTCGGGGGGATTTTCGTCAAAATCCCCCTTTTAAAGGGTCTGGATCCCTCTTGAGGGGCATATTCTTTCCACGGCGGAGGTGTGGAAAATGAAGTGCCGAAAAGATGACAAAAATTTAAAATCTTGGGTCTTTTTGAAAAACAGACTTTGGTTTGGAGCTTTTCTGGCGGTTTTTGTAACAGCTGTTATAATTGGCCATAGCGGCCTTGTTTCTCGCCGGGCGCAGCCTGCGCATCCAGCCTCCCCTGCCCAGAGGGCCTCCGCGCAGCAGCAGCCCCTGGCGGGCAAGGTCATCTGCCTGGATCCTGGCCATGGGGGGTATGACGGGGGCGCTCGAGCCCGTGATTCCGGGGTATGGGAAAAGGAGCTGAACCTGGCCGTGGCCCTGAAAACCCGGGAGGCTCTGGAGGCCCAGGGCGCACAGGTGATCATGACCCGCACCGAGGATGCGGACTTGGCGGATGCGGATAACGGCGCCAACACCAAAAAACGCCGGGATATGAAGGCCCGGCTGGACACAGCCCAGGCAGGGGGCGCGCAGCTGCTGTTGAGCATCCATATGAATGAGTATCGCCAGCGCTCATCCTCCGGCCCCCAGGTGTTTTACACCCAGGGGGAGAACGATTCACGCCTGCTGGCCGGATGCCTCCAGGAAAGCCTGATCGCGACCCTTAAGCCCGCTAAGGAGCGTGCCGCTCTGGCGGGGGATTACTATATCCTGGGGTTGCCCATCCCCTCGGCGCTGGTGGAGTGCGGCTTCATCTCCAACCCGGAGGAAGAAAAAAAGCTCCTGGATGAGGGCTATCAGACCCGGGTGGGGGAAGCCATCGCCCAGGGCGTTGCCGCCTATTACGACTTGAAAAGCCGAATAGATGTGATACAATAGAAAGACTTTAAAGGCAAAATCAAAAGGGAGGCCCCTTTTTATGACCCAATGGCTTATTAACCGCTTTGTGAAGGATGCTGCCAACACCTCCTCCCAGCCGGTGCGCACTGCCTACGGCACCTTGGGTTCGCTGGTGGGCATCCTGATAAATGTATTGCTGGCAGCCCTGAAATTTTTTGTGGGCGTCTTAACGGGCTCTGTAGCCGTTACCGCCGACGCGGTTAACAACCTCTCGGATGCAGGGGGCTCCATCATGTCCTTGGTCAGCGTGCGCATGGCTCAAAAGCCTGTGGATGCGGAGCATCCCTTTGGTCATGGGCGCATCGAATACCTGGGGGCCCTGGGGGTGGGCGTGCTCATCCTCATGATGGGCGTGGAGCTTTTGAAGGAGGGCGTTGGCAGCATCATCACCCCTGAGCCGGTGGCCTTTACCTGGCTTACCTTTATCCTTCTGGCGGTAAGCGTAATCTTCAAATTCTGGCTGGCCGGTTTTTACAAGCGGGTGGGCGGGGCTATCAACTCCGAAACCCTGAAGGCAGCGGCCAAGGACTCCTTAAGCGATGTCATCGCCACCTCGGCGGTGATTTTGAGCATGGTGCTGGGCCACTGCCTCGCCTGGCCGGTGGACGGCTATATGGGCGTGTTGGTGGCCCTGGTGGTGTTGAAGGCAGGCTTTGAGGTCTGCAAGGACACGGTGGATCGGCTCCTGGGGGGCAAGCCTGATCCTGAAATGGGCCGCGCCCTGGTCAACAAAGTGCTAACCTATCCGGGTATCCTAGGGGTTCACGACCTGGTGATTCACGATTACGGCCCAGGCCGCTGCGTGGCCTCCCTCCACGCGGAGGTCAGCTCCAAGGCAAACATCGTGGCCATTCATGAAATCATCGACCAGATGGAGCGGGAGATCCTTCAGGAGATGGCCCTGCCCGTGTGCATCCATATGGATCCCATCGTGACCGATGATGTGGCCACCAATGAGATCAGCGCCCGGATGGCTGCCTTCCTCCTAACGGTGGATGAGCGGCTGAAGCTTCATGATTTTCGCCGGGTGCCCGGTGAAAACCAGATCAATTTGATTTTTGATGTGCTCCTGCCTGCCGACTATAAGGATGCGAAGGGCCTGGAGGGAAAGATCAAAGCCTATGCCAAGGGGCTGGATCCCCGGCATGAGTGCATTTTGCATTTTGATGTGGATATGGGGATTTGGGGATGATTGCCTTCGTGGCAACCATCCCCGTTCACTGCCGATGGGCAATTTTGGGAGTTGAGAATTAAGAACGAAGGGTGCAGAGTTAAGCGTTTTAGTTTCTTACCTCCACCCGGAAGGAACTCAAACGAAGGCGTATTACCCCTTCGGGAACTGAAAGGCGGCTCAGCCGCCCACCCGGAAGGAACTGTGGAAGGGGCAACTGCCCCATCGGGAACTGGGGTGCAGGGGATCATCCCCTGCCTCAGCCTGGCGGGCGGATACAGGATCCGCCCCTACGATACGCGATGTAGGGGGGCCCCGCCTGCGGCGGAAGTTTAGAGTGAAGAGTTTTTGTTTCTTATCTCCACCCGGAAGCAACCATGGAAAAGGCGTTTGCCCCTTCGGGCACTGCGTCCAGGCGCAGCCTGGCGGGCGGATACAGGATCCGCCCCTACAGTACGCGATGTAGGGGGGCATTGTATATGCCCCCGTAACGTTCCACCCGGAAACAATTATGCAAGGGGTCAGTGCCTCATCGCGCACCTCCCTCGCTATATTATCCTTCACTCCAAATACCGCAGCATCATGTAGCCCATCAGGCTGCCTGCCTGCACGTAGGCCCATTCATCTCCGGCTAAATAGCCCAGCACGCTGATCTGCGTGCCGTTGCCGTAGCGGCCCAGGGAGGCGCTTTGCACCCGGGGGCTCTGGCGCAGGTTTAATTTGTGGGTGGCAACGGGGTTGCTCACCTGCATCACCGGGTAATGGGGGCTGACATACTGGCTGGATAGGTAATCCTCGTTCATATAACCGACGAGGCTGCCCACCTGTACCCGCACCCAGCCGTCGGAGCGGCGCGCCAGTACCTTAACGGGGGCGCCTGTGCAGAAAAGCCCGTAGGAGGCGTAGCTAGCGCCGGGGCCTGTGCGCAGATTCAATTTTTGCGCGGCCACAGGGTTGGTCACATAAGCGGTTTGCCCGTTTGAAGCAGCAGGGCTTTGCCAGGTGAGAAATTGGGTCATCATGTACCCGGTGCGGCCTCCCACCCGCACGTAGGCCCAGCCGTCGCCTCGGGAGGCAATAACGTTCACCTTTACCCCGTCGGCGTAGCGGCCCAGGATGGCGCTTTTCAGGTCAGGCCTGGCCCGCAGGTTCAAGCGCTGTGAGGCGTAGGTGTTTTTCACATAGGCGACGCCCGTCTGGCCGCTGGGCACGGCGGGTGATTGAAAGGCGGACAGGTGCTGGGTCATCACATAACCAGTGAGGTTTTCAACCTGTACATGGCACCAGTCCTCCCCTACCACGCCCAACACCGTTACCTGAGTACCGTTGGCCAGGGTGTCGATCACCGTGCGCCCGCCGGAGGGGCCTGTGCGCAGGTTCAGCCCTGAGAGATTTTCCACCCGGGCGGTGGGCTTCCTGTTAATAACGCTGCTGCGGCTTTCGCCAAAGGCCAGGTAGCTGGTCATCATCCACCCCTGTGCATCCGTGGGGTAAATGCGTACCTTCACCCAGGAGCGGCCTTCGCCGCTGTCCAGAATTTCACAGACAGTGCCGTTATAATACTTGCCCAGGGAGGCATAGCTGGCGTCCGGCCCGGTGCGCAGATGCAGCCGATCCTGGGGGTTAGGGTTGTTTACCACAGCATAGTCCCCAATGTCCTCCAAAGACGGGTAGGCCAGCGCCCCGGCCCACAAACTTAAAAAGATGAAGGTCAACATCAGCAGCCTTTTCACGGTTCATACCTCCCTCGCGAAAGCGCAATCCCCCCTTACCCGTTGCCGGGCAGCAGGGTCACCAGGCAGTTGTTAAAGGTCAGGTAAGCGTCGGCAGGCAGGGTTTCATAAACCTCTTCCTCCGCCAGCAGGGATCGATCCGCCAGATCCCGTCCGCCCAGGGTGCGGATGGTGTAAACGCCGCCTCCGGGCAGGGCGGTGATGCGTAGGGTGCAGCTGTCTAGAAGCTCCTGATAGCAATGGAGGCCCAGGATGCGCCCGCTGCCCTGCTCCTCCCGTTGGGAGAGGGACAGCCGCTCCTGGCCCAAAGGCCAGCTTTCAGCCCCCTGGGGAGCCTCCTCGTCGGGGAAAAGGGCGATGTCATAAGCGCCAGGGCCGGTAAAGGTTTCCCCGTTCCAGGTAAAGAGCTCCCCTTCCTTTAGGGACAGGGTAACCAGGCGGCTAGTCTCCTTGGTAACGGGGATGTAAAGCAGATCTGCCTTGGGCACAAAGCCCTGGTTGGTTTGGTACATATCCCCTGCCTCCCCCTGAACAAGCAGGCCTGCGCCGGGCTCCAGGGGGCTGTTTTCCGTTGGCGCGGCAATGGCTAGAGCGGAAACAGGCAGCTTGTTATCCGTTTGGTGGGTGCGCATCTGTCCGCTGGGCTTAACCTGCGCCGCTTTCACCCAGCCGGTAAATTGAGCGTCCCAGGAGGCAATCAAGGCCCATTCCCCATCCTGAGCCAACTGCGCCACCGCCGTGCCCTGGGGCTGGCTGGCAATGACCGTGGTCTTGTCGTCGGTTACGAGGCTGGCCTCCTCCTGGAGGATCACCACTGGGCAATCCGCCTGCTGCTGGGTCAGTTTCAGGCTGAAAGCAATATCGGAGGTAGCCACATAGCCGGTGTGGCCAGATTCTGTGGTCACCAAGCTCCAGTCCGGGTCCATCTGGCACTGCATCCGCACCCCGGGGAGCAGGGTCATCAGCACCTGCCCCTTGGGCTCGGCATACAGCGCCGTTTCGCAGGCAGCTCCCCCA
>JAFUPO010000200.1 GCA_017481185.1 Clostridia bacterium
GCTCGTAGGGATGGATCTCAACACTGGTCAGCGCAGGGGTCGTGTAGGGAGAGAAGGCGCTGTTGTTAAAACCTACCAAGGAAACGTCCTTCGGCACACTTAACCCCCATTCACCTAACTGCCCCATGAGCCATAGCGCCCAGGAATCGTCCATGGCAATAACTGCGGTGGGTGCATTAGCGGAGGAAAAAAGCTCTTTCAGGGCCTCTGCATTGTTGCGGGGATCAGCCAGTATCCAGGCGGGATCGACCGAGATTTGCGCCTCCTTCATGGCCTGCTCATAGCCAGCCTGCCGAAGCTGGGTCACAGTAAAGCCGTCCTTTGCGCCTAAAAGTAAAATTCGCCGATGACCAAAGGTCAATAAATGTTCAGTTACCAACCGACCGGCCAGCACATTATCATTATCGACCCACCAGCGATCCTGCGCCTGATCAGGCTGCCCGATGACAACAAAGGGAATTTTGTGACGGCTCAGGTACTCAGCTACCGGGTCGTTGGCCTGGCTGGAAAGCAGGATCATCCCGCCAGCCGCGCCGCTGGATACAATGCGCCGGGTGGTGTTCAGATCCTCCTGAGCATGGGGGCTGAAGGAGAGCACCAGTTGGATTTCAGCTTCTGCTGCCCTGACGCTTAAGCCGCGCAATGCCTCTGCAAAGAAGGGATGCTTCAGGCTTTCACCTGGATTTGCCTTCATGAAAACGCCTACGGAGTTGGCGCTTTGGCTCACCAGGGATCGGGCTGCCAGGTTGGGCTGATAATTCATCTCCTCCATAATCTGACGGATGCGCTGGCAGGTCTGCGGGCTGATGCGGGCGCTGCCAGAGATCACCCGGCTGACAGTAGAAGGGGAGACGCCTGCCACACGGGCAACGTCTTTAATGGTGCATTTCATATTGGGTTAAACTCCTTATGCTAAAAACCTATATGCATTATTATATTATCCTCTCGCTGACGGATTCTGTCAAGTCATGACGAAAACCCTTCACAAATCGCTGATTTTAGGTTACAATAGATAAATCACTGAGAAACTGTGAAAAGGAGACGTTTGTTATATGAAAGGCATAGTTCTCGCCGGCGGATCCGGCACCAGACTCTATCCCCTGACTATGGTCACATCCAAACAGCTTCTTCCTGTATACGATAAGCCGATGATCTATTATCCTTTGTCCACGCTGATGCTGGCAGGCATCAAGGATATTCTGATCATTTCCACACCGGAGGACACCCCTCGTTTTGAACATCTGCTGGGAGACGGCAGCCAGTTTGGCATCAAGCTTCAGTACGCTGTTCAGCCCTCCCCTGATGGACTCGCTCAGGCCTTTATCATCGGTGAAACGTTCATCGGTGAAGATTGCTGCGCCATGGTGCTGGGCGATAACATTTTCTATGGCAACGGCTTCTCCAAGCTTTTGCGTCAGGCAGCTGCCAATGCGCAGGAAAACGCACGGGCCACCATTTTCGGCTACTATGTCAGCGACCCGGAACGCTTTGGCATCGTTGAGTTTGACGAGCAAGGCCATGTGATTTCCGTTGAGGAAAAGCCCAAGCATCCCAAGTCTAACTACTGCATCACAGGCCTTTATTTTTATCCTAAGGGCGTTGCCAAGATGGCAAAGGCGGTGAAGCCTTCTGCCCGTGGGGAATTGGAGATCACGACGCTGAATGATATGTACCTCCAAAGGAGCGAACTGGACGTAAACCTCCTGGGCCGCGGCTTTGCATGGCTGGATACGGGCACCATGGACTCCCTGGTGGAGGCAGCGGATTTTGTGCGCATGATCGAAAAGCGCCAGTCCATTAAAATCTCTGCACCTGAGGAAATTGCCTACAAGAATGGCTGGATTGACAAGGACACTTTGATGGTTTCCGCCCAGCGCTATGGCAAGTCTCCCTATGGAGAACATTTGAAGGCTGTGGCAGAGGGTAAGATTCGTTACTAAGGAGCATACGTTTATGGAAAAGATCGCAACGGCTCTGGCAGGAGTTTATATCATCGAGCCTAAAGTGTTTGGAGATCACCGGGGCTATTTTATGGAAACCTATTCATCGCGGGTGTTTGCAGAACTGGGAATCAACAATGTGTTCGTGCAGGACAACCAATCATTCACCGCTCAAAAGGGGACGCTTCGGGGGATCCACTTCCAGAATGATCCCATGTCTCAGGCTAAGCTGGTCAGGGTGACCAAGGGTGCTGTTTTGGATGTAGCAGTGGATTTGCGAAAAGGTTCGCCTACTTATAAGCAATGGGTGGGAGTTGAACTCACGGCAGAAAACAAGCGGATGCTGTTTATTCCCCGAGGATTTGGCCATGGCTTTTTGACCTTGACCGACGATGTGGAGTTCTGCTATAAGGTAGATAACCTTTACAGCAAGGAATATGACCGGGGCATCCGCTTTGATGACCCTGAGATCGGCGTTGTCTGGGGCGTAACGGAGCCGATTCTTTCTCAAAAGGATACCGCTTCACCGATGCTTAAAGACAGCGATTGCAACTTTGTTCACGAAGGAGTATAAGAAGATGACTATCATCGTCACCGGCGGCGCCGGATTCATCGGCAGCAACTTTGTGTACTATCAATTGGAGAATCACCCTGAGGATCGAATCATCTGCTTGGATAATCTGACCTATGCGGGCAATCTGGAAACGCTGGAAGAAGCCATGAAGCACGCCAACTTCCGCTTCGTTAAGGGCGATATTGCCGACCGCGCCTGTGTGTATGCGCTTTTTGAAGAAGAAAAGCCTGACATTGTGGTGAACTTCGCGGCGGAGAGCCATGTGGATCGCTCCATCACGGATCCTGAGATTTTTCTGCGCACCAATATCATGGGTACGCAGGTGCTGATGGATGCTTGCCGCAAATATGGCATTAAGCGTTACCATCAGGTTTCCACAGACGAGGTGTACGGCGATCTGCCTCTGGATCGGCCTGATCTGTTTTTTACAGAGGAGACGCCCATCCATACCTCCAGCCCCTATTCAGCCTCCAAGGCTAGCGCAGACCTGATTGTTTTGGCCTATGCGCGCACCTTTAAGCTGCCGGTGAGCATTACCCGCTGCTCCAACAACTATGGGCCCTATCACTTCCCTGAAAAGCTGATTCCTTTAATGATTTCACGGGCTCTGGCGGATGAGAGCCTGCCCGTCTATGGTAAGGGCGAAAACATCCGCGATTGGCTGTATGTAGAGGATCACTGCTCGGCTATCGATCTGGTAATGCGCAAGGGCCGCCAGGGAGAGATTTATAATGTGGGCGGCCACAACGAAAGAACCAATCTGGAGGTGGTAAAAACCATCCTCAAGGAGCTGGGCAAGCCGGAGAGCCTAATCACCTATGTAACGGATCGGCCCGGCCACGATATGCGCTATGCTATCGATCCCACTAAGATTCATAATGAATTAGGATGGCTGCCCCAGACGAAGTTTGACGATGGTATCAAAAAGACCATTCAGTGGTATCTGGATAATCGTTCCTGGTGGGAGCATATCCTTAAGGGCGAGTATCAGGACTACTATGAGAAAATGTACAAAAATCGCTGAAGTGGACGTGTTTGCGAGCAGATAAACTGATTGCTCTTTGCAAAAACGCAGCCCTGGATCCGGCCAGGGGTTCTGTTATAATCTCTGGCCAAAGATCCGTGCGAGTAAACAGGCTCTGGCAGCACTGGCGTTTAGGCTGATTGGCCGAATGAAATGAGCGATCCTTTGCCGTGGCGGGGAGGAGGCGCTTAAAGGGGCCTTTGCGGCTGTTTGGCGCGCAGTATGTGTCCATTAAGGAGATACTATCCCTGATCCCGCAGGAAGATCAGTAATGCAAATGAGGTGAGTATATGCGGCTGACCATGATAGCCATCGGTTCTACCGGTGACGTGCGCCCCTATGTGCTGTTGGGAAAGGAACTCAACAGCCGTGGCCACGATGTGAAGATCACCGCTTTCGCCCCTTTTAGAGAAATGGTCGAAAAAGAAGGCCTTCGATTCCATCCTATTTCGGGAGATGTAACCCGCATGATGGCAAGCGTGATGAAGCCAGGCGTGACGGGATTTACCTACCTACAGCATTTTGAGTCAGCCATGAAAGACGTGGCTCCTCTTCTGCTACGGGATTTGCAGGCATCCTGCGAAGATGCGGAAGGAATTATTTGCACCTTCTTTGGCTCCACAGCTTATTCGATCGCTGAAAAGAATCATATACCCTGCATACAAACCCAGTTTTTTCCTATGGACTACAACGCCAGCGCCCCCATTGCATCCGCGCCTGGGCTGCGCTTGGGAAAAACCTGGAATAAAACCACCTATCAGGTTGGGTATCTTTTGATCAGCACGCTGGAAAAACGTTATCTTACTGGCTGGCGCAAGGAACAGGGGATGCGTGTACGCAAGATTCGCCCTCGGCCTGACTATACCATCAACGGCCATACCATTCCGGTGCTGTATGCTTTGAGCCCGCTGCTGTTTCCGCGGCCTGTGCATTGGAACGAGCATATCCATATGACGGGCTTTTGGACCAATCGGCAAAGGGAAGCCTTTGAACCCTCTCAGGAGCTAATGGAGTTCCTTCAAAAAGGGAGCGCGCCGGTGTATATTGGCTTTGGCTCCATGGTTTCCGGAGATATGGGCGAAACGCTTCAAATGGTGCTGGATGCCGTTGACCAGGCGGGCATAAGGGCCATCTTGGCAAAGGGCTGGGGCGGCGCTGATAGGCAGATAAAGGTGCCGAAGCAAGCCTATATTGCGGACTATATCCCTCATGATTGGCTGTTTCAACACGTGAGCGCCGTGGTGCATCACGGTGGAGCGGGCACCACAGCGGCGGGCCTGATGGCAGGTAAACCGACGCTGGTTATTCCCTTTGGCGGCGACCAGCCCTTCTGGGGCAGTCGTGTACGGGCGCTGGGCTGCGGGCCTAAGCCGATTCGGCGGGATAGCCTAACGGTTGAAAAGTTGACCAAGGCGCTGATTGATCTGACATCAACCCCGGCTTATCAGGTTGCCGCGCAGGAGTTGGGCGCTCGTCTGAGCCATGAGGACGGTGTTGTGAACGCGGCCAACATCATTGAGCGCGAAATCGGCCAATGGCTTCAAACGCCGGATGTGTAATGAAAAAGAGGCTTCCTCAAAAGAGGAAGCCTCTTTCAGCCTTTTTGGCGGCAAAGCGCGAGAAAGGAAGCTGCTTTTTGTTCATCTTGGGAGAGCGGACTAGGGGAGCGTCGCTTGCGGTCTGCGTAATACAATGGAGGAAGGGGAGGGTTTGCCTGGCAAAGGGTGATGTAGGTGCTGGCAGCCTTACCGGAGCTTATGCCAAAGCAAATGATGCATTTGAGGAGCCTGCATAAAAAGCTGGCGGTGTGCTTTGTCATAAGGCCTGTGTATACCCAGGAGGGATCGACCACATAAAAAGAAACGGTAGGATGTGCTTTGCACAAAGCGGTACCCAGCCAGTTGACCCCAAGCTTCGAAAGGGCATAGGCGCGCAGACCCTTTGGATAAGGCGGTGAAAAAAGTGATTGTGGGTCTGCGTTGCCGATCAGCTGGTGCCAGGAGCTGCCTGAAAAAATCACACGGCCCCGCGCCCTTTCAACAAAGGCTGCAAGGCCTTTCCAAAGCCGGTGGGCGGATATGCAGTGTAGCGCCAAATGCCCCTCCAGACCGTCGGAAGCCACGGGAGCAGAGGGCATGAAAGCACCTGCATTGAAGATGACCGCATCCAGCAGACCCTGGCAGCGCGCCGCCACAAATTGCTGCAGTTGTTCGCAAAGGGCAGCTGTCTCCTGGGGATCTATTAGATCAGCCGCGAAGAAGTGAACCTCGCCGACAGCTTTGCCTTTCAGGGAGGATGCTGCCCTTTGGCAGGAGGCCTTGCTGGAGCCTACCACAAGAACCTGCCAGCCAAGGCTGCAAAGGCCGCGGGCAACGGAAAGGCCAATGCCGGAGGTGCCGCCGGTAACCAGGGCCGTTTTCATGAGCTGGTCGCCTCACTCTCGTAGGATGCTTCATTCATATCATATTTGATTGTTTTTCGCAAGAACGAAAACGCGTACGCAGTGCATGAGGCAGCCCTTTGCCCTCATAGGATGAGCAGGGGGGATAAAAGTGAGTAGAAAAATAACGCTGGCTGAGCTTAATGCTGGAGAAGAAGGAATCGTTGCCCGGGTGGAAGGTAAGGGCGCTCTCCATCAGCGTTTGTTGGATATGGGTTTAACGCCCGGCACAAAGGTCATGGTTTTGAGATTGGCTCCCCTGGGTGATCCAGTAGCCATTTGCCTAAGAGGCTATTCGTTGACCCTTCGAAAGGAAGATGCCGCCAAGATCATTTTGAACAACGCCCTGGGGGATGAATCGCCATGATCCAATATAGGTTCGCATTGGCAGGCAATCAGAACTGTGGCAAAACGACGCTGTTTAATCGTTTGACGGGAGCAAACCAACACGTAGGGAATTGGCCTGGCGTAACGGTGGAGCAAAAAACAGGATGGGTGAGCTATGGCGCAACTGACATATGGGAAAATGAGAGAGCTGCCAAAGGGGAAACGGGCAGCATACAAATAGTCGATTTACCAGGGATGTATTCCCTGAGCCCCTATTCCATGGAGGAGGCAATCTCGCGGGATTATTTGATTCATGAAAAACCCGATCTGATACTAAATGTCGTGGATGCGACTAATCTGGAGCGCAGTTTGTATTTGACGCTCCAATTGGCGCAGCTGGGCTTACCTATGGTGATAGCGCTAAACATGATGGATGAAGTGCGCGCTGCGGGCGTTAAGATCAATGTTGGCCGACTGGAGGCAAGGCTGGGAATACCTGTCGTTCCTGTTTGCGCTAGAAAGCGTGAAGGGATGAACGATTTGCTTCGCCGTTGCATAGATGCGGCTAGGAAACATCTTACCCCCTCTCAAAAGAATCCTTTTGAGGGAAGCGTTGGCCGATGGCTGAAGTCGGTTGAAGAGCTGGTAGAATTCAAAGCAAGGCGCAAGGGGATCTATCCGCGCTATGCAGCTGCCAAAATCCTCGAGGGTGACAAGAAGCTATTGGCGATGCTGGCATTGGATGGAGCCCAGCTTGGCAGCATTGAGACAATCATTCGAGATCTTGAGAAAGAAAGAGGCATGGAGCAGGCAGCGGTGATGGCAGACGCCCGCTACAAAAGGATTGAAGAAGTTTTGTCTGCCTGCGTATCGCGCAAGAGCAGCCAAAGCCTCATGAGCCTTTCAGTTCGGATCGATAACGTGCTGACCCATCCAGCGCTGGCAATTCCATTGTTTCTGGCAGTGATGCTTCTGGTTTTCTGGATAACCTTCGGCCCTGTGGGAAGCTTTTTCTCAGATGCTTTCGATGGCTTGATACAAGAGGGGATCAGGAGTCTGCGACATTGGCTGGGCTCATATAAGATAGCCGACTGGTTGCAAGCTCTTTTGGTGGACGGCATTTTTACCGGCGTTGGCAGCGTGCTCTCCTTTTTGCCTACAATCATAATCCTTTTTACGTGCTTATCTGTTCTGGAAGATAGCGGGTATATGGCCAGGGCAGCCTTTCTGATGGATAAGCCCTTGAAGCGGATTGGCTTAAATGGCCGGGCCTTCATTCCGATGATGCTGGGGTTTGGCTGCACAGTTCCGGCGGCAATGGCAGCCAGATCCATGAATAGCCGGCGAGATAAGCGTTTCACCATTTTGTTGACACCCTTTATGTCCTGCGGGGCCAAGGTGCCTGTCTATGCGCTGTTTGCCGACGCCTTTTTTGATGGATGCGAGCTTGCAGTAATGGTATTCTTGTATGCTTTAGGCATTGGGGTGGCCTTTGGGGCAGGATTCTTGCTTAAAAGCTGCGTTTTTCACGGAGACGCGGAAGCTTTTATGATGGAGCTGCCAAGCTATCGGCTTCCAACGGCTCCAAATGTGTTAAAGCAGACCACCGATAAAGCGAAGGACTTTCTTCAAAGAGCCTTTACCGTCATCTTTTTGGCAACGATCGCCGTTTGGGTTCTTGAAAATTACACGCTTTCTTTTCAGCCGGCGCGGCAGATCCGTGAAAGTATGCTGGGGCTGCTGGCTGGGAGCATCGCTCCTTTCTTTGCGCCTATCGGCTTTGGTAGTATTGAGGCAGCTGCGGCGCTGCTGACTGGCTTGCTGGCAAAGGAAAGCGTGGCAAGCACCTTGGCGGTTCTGGCTGGCGCCCAGCTGGAAACGGAAGCCATGGCTGCGGCGCTGCGCAGCTTGTTTCCAAGCATGGCAGCGGTATGCTCCTTTTTAACTTTTACGCTTCTGTATATGCCTTGCACAGCCGCCTGCGCAGCTATGGCGCGTGAAATGGAATCCAAAGGCTGGGCCGCTGCTGCCGCAATGGGGCAGACGGGTGTGGCTTGGCTTATAGCAGGCATCGTTTACCTTCTAGCAGGCCTAATTTTATAAGCTTTATAAAAATAGTGCGCTTGTCTTGACAAGTACACTATTTTTGTTTACGATGGCACAGGGACAAACGTTTGCATAATTTGCAGAGGTGATATAAAAATGTTTCAGATTCATCCTTGGAAAGTGATTGAGACTGGCTGGGAACCTGCCAAAATGCCCCTGGGCGAAAGCTTGACCTGTTTGGGCAATGGCTATATGGGTCTGCGGGGGAATTTTGAGGAGGATTACTCTGGTGATACCCATCGGGGCACTTATTTGGGAGGCGTATGGTTCCCGGATAAGACTCGCGTTGGCTGGTGGAAAAACGGATACCCTGCCTATTTCGGTAAGGTCATCAACGCGGTGAATCTCATCGGCATCCATGTGGAGATAGATGGCGAGCTGCTGGATTTGAACCGTTGCCAGGTCGCTGATTTTACCCGAGCGGTGGATATGTACACTGGCGTTATGGAGCGAAAAGTGACGGCAGTGCAGCCTAAAGGCAGTGTCGAAATTAAAGCTCAGCGTTTTGTGTCAACAGCAGTAAAGGAGTTGTTGGCGCTTCGATATGAGCTGACCTATTCCTGGGAGGCTCACCTCAAACTGACGCCTTATCTGGATGGGGATGTTCGCAATCTGGATGCAAACTATGAAGAAGCCTTTTGGGATCAATTGGATGCAGAGGAGTGCGAAAATGCCTGCGGTATCCTAATGCAGACGAAGGCCAATCCCTTCGGTGCGCCCCAGTTTACAGTGGGCGCGGCGATGGCTGCTCAGTGCGGGCAATTAACCCGCGGGGAAATGCTGGCTTCGCCGGGGCTGTGTGCTCTCAGCTTTGAAGGTATTGCAAAACCGGGCGAAGCGGTTGTGCTTGACAAATTTTCATTTGTTGTAACGAGCCGCGATCACAAGGCGCAGGAGCTGCTTAAGCTGGCCCTTGCCGGGGCAGAGGATGCCCTTGCCCAGGGTTACGCCGTAGCTGCAGATGCGCACCGCCAAGGGTGGAAGGAACATTGGGATATGGCAGATGTGACCATTGAAGGGGATGACGCGGCGCAGCAGGGTATACGCTTTAATCTGTTTCATCTTCTCAGTACCTACACTGGCGAGGATGCGCGGCTAAATATCGGCCCCAAGGGCTTCACTGGTGAAAAATATGGCGGAGCCACTTACTGGGATACGGAAGCCTATTGCCTGCCGGTTTACATGGCCGTTGCTGGAGACAAGGTAGCCCGCCAGCTTTTGCAGTATCGCTACGACCAGCTGGAAGGCGCTTATCATAATGCCAAGCAGCAGGGGCTTGAGGGCGCGTTGTATCCCATGGTAACCTTCACTGGCGTTGAATGTCACAATGAGTGGGAAATTACCTTTGAGGAGATTCACCGCAACGGCGCTATCGCCCATGCCATTTTTGAGTACACGGCTTATACCGGCGACCATACCTATGAGCTGGGCCAAGGGCTGGAAGTGCTGCTGGGCATAGCCC
>JAFUPO010000011.1 GCA_017481185.1 Clostridia bacterium
CCATTTGAATATTATGACAAGTACAAGATCCGCCGCTATGGCTTCCACGGCACCAGCCATCGCTATGTGTCCAAGCGGGTGTGCGATTTCCTGGGCATCCCGCAGGAAGGCACCAAGGTTATCACCTGCCACCTGGGCAACGGCTCCTCCCTGGCTGCTGTGAAGGACGGCAAGTGCGTGGACACCTCCATGGGCATCACGCCTCTGGAAGGCCTGGTCATGGGCACCCGCACCGGCAGCATGGACCCCGCTGTTGTGCAGTTCATCGTGAACAACTCTGAGCGCATGGGCAAGAAGATGGACGTGAACGACGTTCTGGATATGTGCAACAAGAAGTCTGGTATGCTGGGCCTCACTGGCGGCCGCACCAGCGATATGCGCGACATCGAAAGCCTGGCTGACGCCGGTGATGAAGATGCCATCGTGGCTCGCGATATGCTGATCTACCAGATCACCAAGCTGATTGGCTCCTACGCCGCTGCCATGAATGGCGTGGACGTGATCACCTTCACTGCCGGCATCGGCGAAAACGGCCCTGAGACCCGTGAGGCTGTTTGCGAAGGCCTCTCCTTCCTGGGCGTTAAGATCGACAAGGAGATCAACAACTGCAAGGGCAAGGAGCTGGTTATCTCCACCCCGGATTCCAAGGTCACCGTGTGCGTCACCCCCACCGATGAGGAACTGGTCATCGCTCGCGACACCCTGGAGCTGGTGAGCAAGTAATTCATAAAAGTTCATCTGTCAGGGCAAATTGTTGTTGACAAAATTCTTTGCCCGTCCTATAATAGCAGATGGTCACGTTTGAGGTGAAGCCATGTTTTTGGATGTATCGAAGGCCCTGCGTTCGCCGGGCACGGAAATTCCCTTCCAGCTGACGCTGGAGATCCCTCCCCAGGATGTTCTGGGCGAAGAGGTAACCTTTGATCCGGTTGTGATTGAAGGCGTTTCCGAAGGGATAGGGGAAAGCATCATCCTCAATGGTACGCTGAAAACCACCGCTCATGCCCCCTGCGCAAACTGTTTGGCTCCGGCTCAGGCCGCGCTCGATGTGCCTTTTAGTGAAACATTCGTTCACGAGGCACAGCCTGAGAACCCTGATGTGTTCCCTTATGAGGGTTCACGGGTGGAGCTTGATCAGATGGCGCTCTCAGTAGTCATGCTGGCGCTTCCCATGCGGTTTTTGTGCAGGGAAGATTGCCAGGGCTTCTGCGCCCAGTGCGGCATGGATAAAAATCTTTGCACTTGCCAGAAGGAATTGCCCGATAAGCATCCTTTTGCGGCATTGCAGCAATTGCTGACAAAGGATGAGGAGGTGTAAATATGGCTACTCCCAAAGGAAAAATCTCTAAGGCTCGTAAGCACAGCCGTCGCGCCAATTGGAAGCTGACTCTGCCCGGCATCGTGGAATGTCCCCAGTGCCACGAGATGAAGCTGGCCCATCGTGTCTGCAAGCACTGCGGCACCTACAACGGCAAGCAGGTCATCGTCAAGGACGAGGACAAGAAGGAAGCCTAATTGCACATATCTTTGGCCCATTGAACAAGAGGAGTAAATGGAACGCCTGCCCAAGAGAGAGCGGTTCACCGGCTGAAAGACCGCTTGGCGTGGCCTCTGTTGAAGGTCGCTTGGGAGGGCGATAAGTGAAAGGAGACAGATCTCTGAGTAGCTTGTGCGGCTGCACGCCGTTATCGTGCCCAAGAGGCGGCCTTTATGGGTCGTAAAGTTAGGTGGTACCACGGAGCCCCTCCGTCCTTTCAAAAGGATGGAGGGGCTTTTTGTATCCTACGTATTTAAGGGGGAAACGCCTGTGGAAATGGAGAAAAATTTTAATCCCCAGGGCCTTGAATCTGAAATTTATGAGGCTTGGGAG
>JAFUPO010000201.1 GCA_017481185.1 Clostridia bacterium
GAAAATGTGCAGCATGACGGCAAGTCCATCTTCACCAAGGAACTGGAGAAGCAGGACAATGATATCCACTTCCCCTTCCGCAATGTGCGCGATATCCTGCTCAAGGATGATCTGACCATGATCAACTTCGAAGGAACGCTCACCACCGCAGGCCGCAATCCGGACAAACGCAATAACGACTATCTGTTCCGCGCAAGCCCGGAATGGGTGGATATGCTGCCTGCAGGCGGCGTGGAGACCGTCTCGCTTGAAAACAACCATGTTTTGGATATGGGCGCGGACGGTCTGGCCGAAACAAAGCAGACCCTGCTTTCCGCAGGAATCTCCTATGCCAGTGAAAACGAGCCGGCCACCTTCTATGTGAAGGGCGTAAAGATCGGCTCGCTGGCCTACCAGACCTTCGGCGGCCGTCATGACGAGCTGATCGCCAAGGTGCCGGGCGATATTCAGGCGCTGCGCGATCAGGGCTGTGAGCTGATCATCGTCAGCTATCACTGGGGCAATGAAAAGGACTATGCGCCCAACGACAATCAGGTGCGCCTTGGCCGCGCCACGGTGGATGCGGGCGCGGATCTGGTGATCGGCCACCACAGCCACCGCATCAACCCCATTGAATACTATAACGGCAAGTACATCTGCTATTCGCTGGGCAATTTCAGCTTTGCGGGCAACAACAAACCGGATGATATGGCCACCTTCATTTTTCAGGTGCGCATGCGCGTGAAGGATGGCGTAGCAACCAGCGATTCCTTCAAGATCATCCCCTGCCGCATCTCCTCCCGCACCGACTATAACGACTTTGCCCCCACGCCCTACACCAAGGCCACCAATGTGGAGGCCGTGGTCAAGACCCTCAAATCCAACGGCAAAAAGCTGGAGTACGCTGTGGAGGATTATCCGCTCAAGTGGAGTGATGAGGAGTAGTTTTTGGGCGGAAAATTTCCGTTTCTCCGTTGACAATTTTCGATGCATCCGATATAATGGCTCTCAACTTCATAAAAAGCGATGAAGGAAAGAGTATCCCATTTGCCGCCTCACAGAAAGCGTTTGGCTGCTGAGAGAACGCAGGCTGGTTTTGGGTGAAGATGGCTCCGGAGCAGCGTATCGAGGGTTTGCATCTGAGGTTACGACGGGAACCGCCCGTTACAGCGGCAGGCGTTGATGGACGCTGTAACGAGGCTGCATTTTTTTGAGCAGCAAATGGAAGTGGTACCACGGGCTAACCGCTCGTCTTCTGCAAAGAACAGAGGACGGGCGTTTTATTTTGGTCTCATACTACACTATGGAGGGGAATACCAATGAAAAAGAACAACGCATCCCGGATTACCCTTTGGATCTTCATCGGCCTGCTGGCTGGTATCGTATTCGGCCTGCTGATGCCCGGCCGCTTTGAGTGGGCGCTGCCCGTGATTGATTTGATCAGCTCGCTGTATATGAATGCTTTGCGCATGATGATCTTCCCGCTGGTCTTCTGCTCTCTGGTGGTTGGCATCAAGGGCATTGGCAGCGTCAGCCGTACCGGCAAGATCGGCCTGCAGACCATTCTGTTCTTTACCGGCACCACGTTGTTTGCAAGCCTTCTGGGCCTGTTCCTGCCTCAGGCGCTGGGCATGGGCAAGGGCGTGACCATCGAAATGATGGATACCACCGTGGAAGCCACCAAGTTCACCAGCCTGCTGGATACCGTCAAGAACCTGATCCCTGCCAACCCCGTTGCCAGCTTCGTTAATGGCGATATGCTGCAGGTGCTGGTATTTGCCATCATCGTGGGCGTGGCCTGCCTCAGCCTGAAGGAAAAGGCCGA
>JAFUPO010000202.1 GCA_017481185.1 Clostridia bacterium
ATCCTGTATCCGCCCGCCAAGCTGCGCCTGGACGCAGTGCCCGAAGGAGCAACCACCTTTCGCATAGTTCCTTCCGGGTGTTACGTTACGGGGGCATATACAATGCCCCCCTACATCGCGTCGTAGGGGCGGATCCTGTATCCGCCCGCCAGGCTGCGCCTGGAGGCAGTGCCCGAAGGGGCAATACGCTTCGTTTGAGTCCCCACCGGGTGCCAGGCTGCGCCTGGACGCAGTGCCCGAAGGGGCAACCACCTTTCGCATGGTTCCTTCCGGATGGAGATGAGTAACTAAAACTCTTCACTCTGCACTCTTCACTCTTAGTTCTTCACTCTTAACTCCCGCCGCAGGCGGAGCCTTTTAAAATGAAGTTCTTCGAAGGGAGAGCGCGAGAGGTGAACGATGCGACCGGCCTGCCAGTGGCAGGATCGGCCGCAGGGATTTATCCCACAGGCCGAAGGAAGCTGAGTGAATCAACCGAAACGAGCAATGCGAAGCGGCAGCGAGCAGTGCGACGATTGAGGTTGCGCACAGCTTTCTTTCAAGAAAGTTTTCCTCTCGCAAAAACTTTTACTTTCTCACCGGCACAATCTCCAGCCAGTAGCCGTCGGGGTCTGAAATGAAATAGATGCCCATGGCGGGGTTTTCGTAGCAAATGCAGCCCATTTTTTCATGGTGGGCGTGGGCAGCGTCAAAATCCTCGGCCATAAAGGCCAGGTGAAACTCATTTTCACCCAGGTTATAGGGCTGAGGATGATCCTTTAGGCAGGTGAGCTCCAGAGAAAAGCCCGTTTGCCCGTCTCCCAGAAATACGATGGTGTATGCGCCGGTTGAGGATTCCTTGCGGCGGATTTCCTTCAGGCCCAGGGCCGCCTCATAAAAGGCCAAGCTCTTTTCCAAATTGGATACGTTCAGATTCTGATGATTGAAGGCGAACATATTCTTTTCTCCTTTCGGTTGCTGCACCTATTATATCATAAAACCGTTTTCCTTGGGAGAGCGCGAGCACCTTTCCTTTTTTGTAAAAGGAAAGGTGCTCGAAAAAAGTTACAATTCAACCGGCAGATCGGTATCAGCAAAGGGATCGGAGCCGTCAAAGGCTTTAAGGTTGATCTCCTTGGGTTCAGGGGGCTTATCCTCGGTCATGGCGGTGGTCAGGGGCTGCACCGCCGGAGCGGGGCTGGCCTTGGGGGTAATTAAGGTATAGGTGACCTCCTTCTCCTGGAAGGTGGCCTCCACCGCCTCGCCGGGCTTGGTCAAAGCCAGCACCTCGGTAAGCTTGGTGCGGGCGCGGCGGGCAAAGTCAACAGCCACCTCGCCCCGGCCCTGAAAGTGCATGGGAATCATCAGCTTGGGCTTCACAGACAGAATGAAATGGTTAGCCCCCGCATCAAACATGGGGCCCTGGCGGGGATCCACCGGGAACATACCCACATCCACCTGCTGACCAACCAGGGGCGCCATGGCCTCCTCAAAGGCCTGCTCCGCCGCTTCGATCTGCTTTAGGGTGCTTTCCTGCCGCCAATGCCACAGGTTCAGATCCCCCGCGTGGAAGATGCGCACGCCGCCAGCCTCCACCAGGAAGGAGACCCCCAGATCGGTGGAACCAAAGGCCCTGACCTTAATGAGGCTGTCCAGCTCCATGGTATCCCCGGGGGCGATGCGGCGGCCTCGGGTGCCGATGGGCGCGTCGTAGCTAACGATATAGGTAATGGGTCGGCTGCATTTCCAGGTGAACACCGCAGGATCCATATGATCGGGATGGGCATGGGAAATGAACACATACACCCGGTCGTAGCGCTCCAGCTTTTCAGCGTTCAAGCGCCAGGCCTGGCTTAGCTCGCCCTTTTCCCCCTCCCAGTAGTCAAAGACCAGCAAAGTATTCTGGATCACGGCCGTAAACCCGCTGTGATGCAGATAAGTGATGGTCACAGATGGTGTCATGGAATGATGCGCCTCCTTCAAAGCTTGCCAAGGGTATGGCTTATTCTGTCACGAAACTCCCTTCTTGTCAATCAAAACGCCATTTTTTCGTCTTGATTCTCCATTTTTTCCTCTATTTTTTGTGTTTTTCGATGATTCTCCGCCACTTTTATTCCCCCGGCCGCCAGAGAAGGCCCAGGGTTTGCGCGCAGAGGGAAGCAATGTCCGTCACCTGCATCCCTTCCCGTTCTTCATTTTCGATGCCCGGGCCGGTAAGGGACAGGATGCACTGAGCCGCAGGGTGATCTGTGCCGAAACCGTGGGTGGCTTTCTCCCGCTTGGCCTCTGCCAGGCCATCGGCAAACACAACGCCGGGGGCTGCGTCCACCGCCAGGATCACATCCCGAGGGCCCCCCAGGGCAGCGATGGCCTTTTCATCATATACCGCAGAAACGCTGGGCAGGCTGCCCAGATGAACCGACAGGTCAGCCGCTTCCTTTTCATAGCCTGGCGTGAAGCGCAGATAGGCCCCCCGGCCCAGGGACTGCGCCTGTACGTGCCAGTTTTTCATTTCATCCCCCAGGCAGACAGGGGTATCCACATCCTCCTGGCCGTGGTCTGACACCAGCATCAGGCAGGTATCCTTGTCGTGGCCGCCCTCCTTCAAAGCCTTCAAGATGCGGCCCACCCGCTGATCCTGCCGATCCAGAGCGGCCAGGGCCTCCTTGGAATACACCCCGTGGTGATGGCGCATGGCGTCGGTATCCACCAGATGAATGGCGGTGAGATGGGGGATATTTTTGCGCCTCAGGCGATCCTCCGCCAAGGTGATGGCGTAGTCGCTCAGGTGGGGCTCTTGGGTGCTTTGGCGCTGTTTGCCCAGGCGCAATTCTGTTTCCAGCAGCCATAGGGGGGAGCCATAGCGGAGCATTTTAACCGTTTGATTTTCCCAGGGCATGGCCAGCACCTCGGGAAAATTCCATTTGATGCCCCGGTGCTTGCCCGTAACGGGCCACAAAATGGATAAGACTTTTTTGCCCTCCTGATAACAGGCGTCAAAGAGGGTCGGGGTCTTTATCTCTTGATGATCCCAATACCAGGGGCGGCAGGCGTCCAAGGAAAGCCCTGCTTTGCGGATGCGGGCCACAAAATCCTGGCTGAGCCCCAGGGGCTGAGAAGCATCAAAGGGCTGGTTGTGGCCGATGCCGTGCTCCCGGGGCCTTTTGCCCGTGACCATGGACACATGAATGGGGTAGGTGAGGGTGGGATACACCGTTTGCACCCGGCGGCAGCGCAGCCCCTTTTGCAAAAGGGGGCCGATATGAGGCTTCGCCATCAGCAGCTCCCAGTCGCCGCCCCATACCGCATCCAGGGAGATAAGTACTAAATTCATACGGCCTCCTTTGTACAGGGATTAGCGAGAACCCTTTTCTTTTTAGAAAAAAGAAAAGGGTTCTTACGCTCTCCTAAAAGAAAAACCATTAGAGCATCCTCATATTTTATACACTTCCATCTTCCGCTTGGTGAAGCCGCACTGCCAGCGGCCGCCCAGGGAGCGCACCATATCCTTGGCCCTTTCCACATGAAGGTACACCCGCTCCTCAAAATGGGCGTCAGAGCCGAAGGTGAAGAACTCGCCGCCCAACTCCAAATAGCGCTTCACCAAATCCGGGCCGGGGATGGGCAGATCCATGCCCAGGTAGCCGGAGGCGTTAAGCTCCATGGCCTTGCCCTCCTGAGCCAGGTGCTTAAAGAGGGTGTCAAAAGCATCGGGGGCGTAATCGTAGGTCAGGGGGCGAATTTCCTTGGGGTAGGGGGCAAACTTGGCCACATAGCCCAGGT
Organism: Clostridia bacterium; assembly: GCA_017481185.1. The sequence continues at coordinate 3,763 of JAFUPO010000202.1, forward strand.
GAGCCATGGCGTCGTAATCTTTAAAATTCAATACGCCTTCCACCTTGCTCTCCACATACTGGCGGTAGGCTGTGGCCTGATCCCGGTGATCGAAAAAGCCGGGCAGGTAGGGGTCGGAGCCGTCCACCAGGTGCATGGACAGAAGATGAAAGTCAAGATCCAGGCCATCCAGCAGATCGTAGATCCATTGGCGATAGGGGGGATTATCCCCGATCTCAATGCCTGCTTTGATGGCCAACTGGGGATATTTTTCACGGCAGGTTTTGACATCCTGCCACCACTTGTCATACTGGGGGGGAATATCGCAGCTCTTGTCCGGATGGCCGGGCTCGATATGCTCGGTGATGGCGATCTCCTCAACGCCCAATTCAATGGCACGGCGGCAGAGGCTGTCCATGGTCTGCTTGGCGTCGAAGGAGTGATGGGTATGTAAATGGTAATCCATTTTTCTGGGCAGAATCATCAGGAAAACCTCCTTTTTTTCATTAACTACTTCTCCTTAGCTCGCTCGATTTCCTTTTTTTAATATGGTTTTCCTTGAGAGAGGGTATTGCATATGCCCCGCGTGTGGG
>JAFUPO010000203.1 GCA_017481185.1 Clostridia bacterium
ATTATGCAAGGGGCTTTTCCCCCTTCGGGAACCGGGGTCCAGGGGGTCACCCCCTGGTAGGGGGGCATTGCATATGCCCCCGTAACGTAACACCCGAAAGCAATTATGCAAGGGGCTTTTCCCCCTTCGGGAACTGGGGTCCAGGGGCTCAGCCCCTGGCGGGAACTGCCTCCAGGCGCAGCCTGGCACCCGGAAACAATTTCAAACGAGGTGATCGCTTCAATGGGAAAAGCGCCCAGGTTTTAGCCCCGGGTTTTCTTAGAAGGAGCGCGAGGGAGACCTTTCCTTATTTTAAGAGGAGAGGTCTCCCTCATAGTTTTCCTCAACCTCTATCCTGTCCCCTCGGCGCAGGCCGTAGAGACAGGTTTCCTTCACAGGCCGGCGGGTAATGGCCTCCAGGGCCTGGCGGTAGAGGCGCAATTGAGGGCCGTAGCGCTTCTTCAAAAGGGTCGGATCTTCATAATAATCGGTTTTGTAATCCAAGAGCACCCATTGCCCATCCTCCACAAAGCATAGGTCAATAACTCCCTGCACCAGCGTTTCAGGGGCCTGAGGCAGGCGGAAGTTGAAGGCCCACTCTCGGTGCATCTCTTGAGCGTTGCGGGCCCGCTGGCCCAGATCGCTTTCAAGAAAGCGGCATAGCCAGTGAAGGGGGATGGCCTCCCGCTGCTCGGGGGTCAGATAGCACCGGCGGGCCATATCATCTGCCTGCTGGGCCACCCGGGCGTAAAGGGCCTTGCCGGAGGCATCCCCCAGAAGGCCATAGTCCAGGCCGGATAGGGCTTGGTGCACTGCCGTACCCCGGGCTGCGCCGGTGTCTGTTTCCTCTGGTTGGCTTAAAAAGCCAGGGAGCTCCGGCAGAGGGCTTAGGGTCAGGGGCGCTACCGTCCATTGGGGCAGGGCCTTTTCCAAAGCGTCCTCCTCCGTGTTCTCCCAGGGGGTATGGCGGCACAGGGCGCTGACAGAGGTTTTCAGGGGCAGGGCCGGGGGCCGGGGCTGGCTGGCAGCCTCCAGCCGCTCAGCCGTTAGTTCATCCACAGGGGTTGTGAGCTGTTTTTGAAGGTCTGAAAGCAGGGTGTGGAAATCCTCATTATTTTCCACAGGTATGTGGATAATATCCCCAGAAACCGTGATTTTCCAAGGGGCCGCGGCTTGTGGATAAGCTGTGGATTCTGTGGAAATACTTTCGTTTTCCCTTGGGAAGGGCTGAGTTTTCCACAAGGCTTGGCAAACCCAATCCAGCAGCGAAGGAGCTGCATAAAGGGCGTAAGGGCTTAAGGGCAATTGCCAGACCGGCTGGGGATACTTTTTGACCGTGCCCACCAGAATCAGCCGCTCCCGTGCCCGGGTCATGGCCACGTAAAGGAGGCGGGCCTTTTCCGCCTTCTCCTCCAAACGTTTGCGCAGGGCGATGGCTGTTTTAGCCAGGGTGGGTCGGGTGATGCGATCCCGAGGGTTTACATAATCCATGGCCAAGCCCAACTCCTTATGCATGAGCAGGCGGCTCTTTTGAGGCTGGTGCATGGCCTGGCCCAGGGAGGCCACAATGGTTACTGGAAACTCCAGGCCCTTGGATTTGTGAATGGTCATGAGCCTAACCAGATCTTCCCCCTCGCCTAAGAGCTTGGCGGTGGTGCGATCCTGAGCCGTGCGGAGGGCTTCCCCCTCCTTTAAAAAACCGGCCAGCCCCCCCTGCTGGGTGTGGGCATAATCATAGGCACGCTGGCACAAAAGGCGCAGATTGCCCTGGCGGTTTTCGCCTCCGGGGAGGGCCCCGGCTTGAAGATACATCCCCGTATCGGCAAGAACCCGCCAAATAAACTGATCCAACGGGAGATGATCTTTCACAAAGCGCCATTCTTCAAAAAGATCTCGGGCCTTGCGACATTTATCCCCTAAGGGGCCTTGGGCTTCACAAGCCTTGTGAAAGGCCCGGTAATAGGGCTGATCCCGCCGGGGGGCCAGCAGGCGAATCTTTGCCTGCTCCTCCCGGGTTAACTGAAAGCAGGGAAGGCTCAAAGCGGTCAGCAGAGGAAGATCCTGGCAGGGGTTATCCACCACCTTTAATGTTTCCATCAGGGTGTGAACCTCCGGCAGGTCAAAATACTCCTCATCCCCCTCCAGGTAAACGGGGATCCCCTGATCCTTAAGGGCCTGAGCCATTTCAGCCCCCACGCCCCGAATCTTGGGCAGCAGGATGGCGATGTCCTTTAAACGGCAGGGGCGCATTTGCCCGGTGTGCCGGTCGGGAATCTGAGTTTTTAAAGCGGCCAGCACCTGCTGGGCCACAGCCTGGTATTCAGCCCCCGGCTCCTCTCCTTTTTCTTTAAGGATCAGGTGCAGGCTCAGGCAGTTATCCCCTTGATCCTCCCGGCCAGGCACCAAGCGGGCATCTGCATCATAGGCTATTTCCGTAATCTCACGCTGCATTACATGGTCGAACACATGGTTGACCCCATGGAGCACCTGGGCCTGGGAGCGGAAATTTTTTTGCAGCACCAGTTTGCGCTTTTGCGCTGTTTCTTCCTTAGAAAAGGTCTCCTGCTTGGTGAGAAACAGGGTGGGATCCGCCAGGCGGAAGCGGTAGATGGACTGCTTCACATCCCCCACCATAAAAAGCAGATTGTTTTCGCCATGAAGCCGCTGGATAATGGCCTCCTGGATTTGTGACACATCCTGATACTCATCCACAAAAATATGATCGTAGCTTTCAGACAGGATGGCCCGCAGGCTTTCGTTTGAAAGAATTTTGAGGGTCAGATGCTCCAGGTCGTCAAAGTCCATAACCCCCAAATCCTCCTTGGCCTTGATAAAGAGGGTATGGAGCGTTTTTACCCCAAGGGCCAGCCCCCTGAGGGCCGGCGCCATGGCCTGCATATCCTCCCCTGCGGCTTGAAGAGAAAGGGGGGTCTGCTTGAATACCTCGGCGGCAATCTTTTTCAGGCTTTCCCGCAGGGCCTTATAGTTTTCTACCCATTGGGCCTGATCGCTTTGCAGGCCCCGGCTGATGGGAGCCCGCTGCCACTTGAGCCGGTCCAGGGCCTGGCGCAAGGCCTCCAGGCCCTCCCCTGAGGCCTTAAGCAGTTCCCGGGCGTTGAGATCATCCTCCAGCCAGAGGGGTTCATAGGCTTTTACCGCCTCGGGCCGGGCCAATAGGGCCTTCATTTCTTTCAAAAGCGGTTCCATGCCCTGAAGCTGCAAGGACAGGTCCTGCAAAAGCGTTGTTGCCCAGGGATGGTTCGCCAAATCCTCATCGAAGGTCAGCTTTTCCTCCAGCCAGCCCCAGGGATCCTCCAAGGACATAAGGAACGTATAAAGCTCTTTCAGCATGGAAAGAATAGCATCCTGCTCAAAGCACAGGGCCAAGCTGTCGAAATCCTCATTTTCAGCCTCAAAGGCCTCCACAAGAGCCGCCTGAGCTGCCTCGTCAAAAAGCCGGTCCTTTAAATTAGGATCGCACAGCCGGGTCTGGGGATCCAGCCCCACAGCCTGAAAATGCTCCCTAAGCACCTTCTGGCAAAAGCCGTGGATGGTGGAAATCTGGCAGTTTTCCATTCGGGAAAGCTGCCGATGCATGGTCTCATCCCCCTCGTCAGCCCCCTGGGCCAGGCGGGCGGCGATGCGCTCCCGCATTTCGCCGGCGGCAGCCCGGGTAAAGGTAACGATGAGCATCCGGTCGATCTGAGCGCCCTTCTTGGCCAGTTGCACGATGCGCTCCACCAGCACGGCGGTTTTGCCGGAACCTGCGGCGGCGGAAACCAGCAGGTCCGGGTTTCGGGCGTCCATGGCCGCTTGCTGATCATCGGTCCAACGGGGCATCAGGATCCCTCCTTTTTGTTGCCTCTATTGTACACGTTTCACAGGCGAAAGTAAATGTTTCACGTGGAACAGGGCGGCCCTTGGCCCGTGAAAAGCTGAGCGGTTAAAATAAAATACTTTTTATTTTGTTTCACGTGAAACAAGATGCACATATTTTTCCTGTTTTTGTTGTTCTAACACATACAGAAACGCTGAAACCATTGAAATTATTGGCGTTTTGTGTTAAAGTCTACTTTGTGTCTTTATCTGAACCTTTAAATTAGGAGGCCAATTCATGCCAACCACGTCCTTTGATAAGGAATCCATCAAGCTTTCCATTCAGCAAAAGCTTCAGCGCTACAATGGGCGCACCATTGCTGAGGCCACCACTGAGCAGCTTTATAAAGCCCTGGCGTCCACCGTTCGCGACCAGATCATGCAGAAATTCATGATTGCTCAGGAGGAGCGCAAGGAGACCCGGTCCAAGCGGCTGTACTACCTGTCTGTTGAGTTTCTCACCGGCCGCAGCCTCTACTGCAATATGCTCAATCTCTGCTCCACTCCCGCCTACAAGGCAGCCTTGGAGGAATTGGGCATCGATTTAAACAAGGTGCTCCGTGAGGAGCCGGAGCCCGGCTTGGGCAACGGCGGCTTGGGCCGCCTGGCCGCTTGCTTCCTGGATAGCCTTTCCTCCCTGGATCTGCCCACCATGGGCTGCACCATCCGCTATGAGTACGGCCTGTTCAAGCAAAAGCTGGTGGACGGCCAGCAGGTGGAGATCCCCGATAACTGGCTGGCCAACGGCAACGTGTGGGAAATGCCCGCCATGGACGATGCCTGCGAGGTACACTTCGGCGGCTACGTTGAGGAGCGGGAAGAAAACGGCCGCATGGTCTTTGACCACAAGGACTATTTTTCTGTAGAAGCCATCCCCTATGATGTGCCGGTGGTGGGCTATGACACCGCGACCGTGAACACCCTGCGGATGTGGTCCGCCCGGTCCCCCAAGCGGATTGACCTGGGTTCCTTCTCCCAGGGCGACTATATCCGCGCCTCTCAGGAGCGGGAGCTGGCGGAGGTTATCTCCAAGGTGCTCTATCCTGAGGATAAGCATTACGAGGGCAAGCTTCTGCGTCTGAAGCAGCACTACTTCTTCACCAGCGCCACCCTGCAGTACATCATCAAGGAATACAAGCAGATCCACGGCGACGACCTGAGCCGTCTGCACGAGAAGGTCTGCATCCACATCAACGA
>JAFUPO010000204.1 GCA_017481185.1 Clostridia bacterium
ATTTTTAAATCGTATCGACCGGCTTTGCCGGTCGGGCGGGGCGTTTAGCGTAATAAAATGAAATTTTATGGAGCTAAACATTCCTTAGCATCCTCGAAAAAGTGGCGTAAGCCACTTTTTCGACACGCTGAGAAGCAGCCGTAGCTGCTTCTTTTTTACAGGATATATTTGCGCACATCGGTGAGCTTATTTTCGCCCGAGAGGTGCTCTCGCACATATTCCCCATTAATATGCAGATCTACCGGGGGCATATTCTCATCTCCCGCATTATAGGAGATGTCCTCTAGAATTTGCTCAAACACTGCATGGAGGCGGCGAGCGCCAATGTCTTCATTATTTTCATTGGCCATGCAGGCGGCATGGGCGATGGCTTCAATAGCGCTATCCTCAAAAATCAGGTTAACCTGATCCACGGCCAGCAAGGCCTGATACTGACGAGTCAGCGCATTGTCAGTCTGCGTGAGAATATTTTTGAAATCTTCCTCCGTTAGGCTCTTGAGCTGAACGTGCACAGGGAAGCGCCCTTGAAGCTCAGGGATCAGGTCAGTCACCTTGGCCACATGAAACGCACCTGCGGCGATAAAGAGCATAAAGTCTGTCTTCACAGGGCCGTACTTGGTATTTACCGTGGAGCCTTCAACAATGGGCAGGATGTCCCGCTGCACGCCTTCACGGCTCACATCGGGGCCGTGGCCGCCTACGGAGCGACCGGCGATCTTATCAATTTCATCGATGAATACAATGCCGTTCTGCTCTGCCCGGCGAATGGCTTCCTCCTGAACAGCATCCTTGTCGATAAGCTTATCCGTTTCCTCCTGCAAAAGAATCTTGCGGGCTTCCTTTACCTTGACCCGGCGGATCTTCGTTTTCTTAGGCATCATGCCGCCCATCATATCCCCCAGGCTAATAGAGCTGCCGCCCACCTCTAATTGGGGAGTGGTCTCCTCCACCTCAATCTCCAGTTCGCGCTCCTCCAGTTCGCCTCGCAGCAGCTGAAGGCGCACCTCCTCCTTGCGGGTGGAAAGCTTATCCTGCTCCTCTGCCGGAGGCTCCGCTTCCTTCTTATTTCCCAGGAGGAAATCCAAGGGATTCGTAGCTGCCTTCTTGGGCGGGTTTACCATCAGGTTCACCAAACGGTCGTCTGCCAACACCTGCGCCCGAGGCGCTACCTGCTGGGCAAACTCGTCTTTGACCAGGCGAATAGCATTTTCTACCAGGTCGCGAATGATGCTTTCCACGTCGCGGCCTACATAGCCCACCTCAGTAAACTTAGTGGCCTCCACCTTCACAAAGGGAGCGCTGACCAGCTTGGCCAAGCGGCGTGCAATTTCAGTTTTGCCCACGCCGGTGGGGCCGATCATCAAAATATTCTTGGGGCTAATCTCATCCCGAATCTCCTCAGCCACCCGGGAGCGGCGATAGCGGTTACGCAAAGCCACAGCCACCGCCCGCTTTGCCTCGCTCTGACCAATAATAAAACGATCTAATTCCCGCACGGTTTGCCGGGGCGTTAATTCTTGAGCCGTTGCCATGGTTTACACCTCCTCCACAATCACATTGTCGTTGGTAAATACGCAGATGGAGGCAGCGATGTGCAGCGCCTTTTCTGCGATCTGGGCGGCGGAAAGCTCCGTATTCTGAACCAGCGCCCGAGCGGCAGCTAAAGCGTAATTGCCGCCGGAACCGATGGCCGCGATCCCTTCATCCGGATCGATGACCTCGCCGGTGCCGCTGACGATGAGCATGGTCTCTTTGTTGGCTACGATCATCATCGATTCCAGCTTGCGCATAATGCTGTCGCCCCGCCACTGTTGGGCAAGGGCAACGGCTGCACGCTCCAGATTGCCGCCGTACTGAGTCAGCTTGTCCTCAAACTGCTCACAGAGAGTAAACGCATCTGCCACAGAGCCTGCAAATCCTACAGCAACCTGGCCATTGTAAAGCCTGCGCACCTTTTTGGCGCTGGTTTTAAAAATGGTGTTTTGACCCATTGTTACCTGGCCGTCGCCTGCAATAGCAATCTTGCCGTTCCGCTTCACAGCACAGATGGTGGTGCCCATTAAATTGCCCATAAAATCCATCCTTTCGTTAGTGGTTCAATATCCATGCCCCGATCCGCTGGCTCACGCCCTCATCAAGAACAGCCGGGGTATCATATTCCTTGATCGTTCCCTGATATTGCGGATCGCCGGTATATGTCATAAGCAAATGATTCAAATCTGGTTCATAAACCAGTTCAATATTGGAACTGCTCAGAAGCGCATCCTTCCAAGCGAAAATGCCGTCGGCGTCAGTTACCTGAAAATCGCTGCCGCCGTTAATGATCAGGCTTGGTACGTCTATCTTTTTCAGCAGTTCCGCCGTGTCGTACCTTTCCATTTCCCAGAAGTAGTACGCGGGCTGGCCGAAGATAGTTTCACCGTAGACCTGATCCTTGTCAAGGGCTAAAACTCGCTGCGCGTCGCTGATATAAGCATCCAACAGCGATTGCTGCTGATCCTTTACCTGGCCTGATAGGGTATCCACCGCTGCCTGGTTTTGGTTAATCATAATTTCTAAAAGCGTTTTGGGGGAGCCAGACAACAGCACCATCCCCGCAAATAACCCCTCCCCCTCACGAACGATGCGAGGGGCAAGCATTGCGCCCAAACTGTGACCAATGATCCAAATGTTTTTAGGGTCAATGCTTTCAAATGTTTTTGCCAATTCTGCCGCGCGCAGGGCATCCTCAATGGTTTCTTCCTGCACGGTTAATGCCGCCAGCTGCTCCTGAGTAAAGGAAGCGCCATGAACGTAGGTGCGCTTGTCATATCGAAGGGAAGCGATGCCCTGACAGGCCAGTGCATGGGCTAAATCTCGAAACAGCTGAGTTGCGCCCACTGATTCGTTTCGATCATTGGGGCCGGATCCGTGAACCAGCACAGCCAGAGGCAGATTTGTTCCTTCCCGGGGCAGAGTCAGTATGCCAGGCAACGGATATGCCGTTTCCTCCCCAACGGTGATCGCTATTTCTTCAACACCTTCTGCAGGCTGAACCGGTTTGGGCGTTGCCGCAGCCGTTAGGGGCGTAAAGCTCAGCCCCACAATGGTTTCATCCTGTAGAACCAGTTGCATTTGCAAGCTTAACCGTTCCAAATGCACCGGCAGTTGATAGATAGTCAACCCTCCAGAAACAGCTTTGCTGCTTTCGCCATTGAAGAGCCAGGCGCCGTAAGCCTGGGTCAGCTGCCCCTTCAGGCTGGCCAGAATCGCAGGGCTAATCTGCTGCTGGGCAGCTGTATCCATACGCTCCCAAAGCAGTTGCATCGCCTGCTCATCCTCAGACCAAATAGCTTCAAACACCTGCTGACAGGTATCCTCGGCCGAGGAAGGCATCCCTGAAAGCAAGAGCATTGCTGACAGAAACAGAGCAAGTCCTTTTCGCATCAGAGATCCCCCTTTACTCGAAAGCGATTATTCCTTCACCTTGGCTGCCAAACTGTTCACAATAGCCAACGAACGCTCCGCCATGGCCTCATAAC
>JAFUPO010000205.1 GCA_017481185.1 Clostridia bacterium
CCTTCCCCCCCCCGCGGAAGTTCTTTTTTATTTAAAGGAGTCCTGCTGCTTATGGAAGCTAAACGCGACCGAATGACCCACGAGGCAATTCCCTCTCTGGTTACCCGGCTATCCATCCCCACGGTGATCAGCATGATGGTGACCACCTTTTACAATATGGCAGATACCTTTTTTGTAGGGCAGCTAGGCACCAGCGCTACCGGCGCGGTGGGCGTGGTCTTTTCCGTGATGGCTGTTATCCAAGCCCTGGGCTTCACCTTCGGCCACGGCTCGGGGAATTATATTTCCCGTTCCCTAGGCGCTGGGGATGACCATGAAGCCTCCCGCATGGCCACCACTGCCTTTGTTTCCGCCTTTCTTTCCGGCGCGGCGCTAATGGTTGTGGGCCTCATCTTTCTGGAGCCCCTGGTTTACCTTCTGGGCGCTACCAAAACCATCGCCCCTTATGCCAAGGATTATCTGAGCTACATCCTGATCGGCGCTCCCTGGATGACCGCTTCACTGGTGCTTAACAACCAGCTGCGCTATCAGGGCAATGCCGTTTATGCCATGGCAGGCTTGGTCTCCGGCGCTGTGATCAATGTGGTATTGGATCCCATCCTGATCTTTGTTTGTAATATGGGCGTTTCCGGCGCAGCTCTAGCCACCATTATCAGCCAAGCGGTGGGCTTTGGCCTCTTATATTACGGCACCACCAAAGGCGGCAGTATCCGCCTGCATCCTACAAAGTTTTCCCCCTCCAAGGAGCAGTTTGCTGAGATCGTTCGAGGCGGCCTCCCCTCCTTCTGCCGCCAAACCCTGGGCAGCGTAGCCACTACCGCCCTAAATGTGGCCGCTGGCCCCTCCGGCGACGCAGCTATTGCCGCCATGTCCATCATAGGGCGCATCACCCATTTCTGCGCCTCCGCCATGATCGGCTTCGGCCAGGGCTTCCAGCCCGTATGCGGCTTTAACTATGGGGCAAAGCAGTATCGCCGGGTGCGGGAAGCTTTCTGGTTTGCGGTTAAGGCCTCCACCGTGGTGCTGCTGATACTGGCCATTTGCGGGCTGGCTTTTGCGGAACCTTTAATCACCCTCTTCCGCCGGGATGATACAGAGGTTATCCGCATCGGCTCCATGGCCCTTCGGCTACAAATGATTCTGATGCCCCTTCTTTCCATTACCATCCTGACCAACATGATGCTCCAGGTTATCGGCAAGTCAGCCCGGGCATCCATGCTGGCCATGGCTCGGCAGGGGCTTTTCTTCCTGCCGCCCATCTTCATCCTGCCCAGGTTTATCGGTCTATGGGGCGTGATGCTCAGCCAGCCCCTTGCCGACCTGTGCTCGCTAATCATGGCTATACCGCTGGCCCGGGCAGAGCTTAAGGAGCTGCGCGGCTTAGAGATGGACGTTTAATGTGCCCCAAATGCTAAAAGCTAAGCCCGCAGCATACAAAAGCCCCTCATGCCAGGTGAACCGTTTGCGTTCCTTAGTCATCACATACATGAACATATAAGGGATCAAATCCGCCGTGTACCGGGCTCCAAACTGGAACCCGCCAAAGGTGCGGTGCAAAAGCAGCGCAAACAGCTGCGCTGCAAAGCAGAGAAAAACGATGCCCCGCTGCCAGGTTAGCTGGCGGCGAACCCCGTCCCACAGGGTGCGCAGCACCAGATAGGCCAGGGCTGGGCAGGCAATGAACAGTGAGAAGCCAAACTTCTCAAACTGGCCGCTTGCATCAAAGGGCCAGCCAAGGAGAAAGGTTTCGGCGTTCTTCGCCACATGATCAAGTGAAAACTGCACGCCCCCCTGGGTAGAAAACTCCGGCAGATAGTTGTGTCCGAACTCCAGAGGATTTCCAAACCTCAAATAATTAAAAACAGCATATGCAGCCGCCACGCACAGCCTCAGGCCAATGCCGGGGCTCATTTTTTTGATATTGGCAGTCAGCCCCTGCTCCTTGCGATCCAGGCAGAAAATGAGCATCATGGCCGGGCCATACATCACATTAAAGGGTCGGCAGCCTACCGCCAGCGCATAGAGGAAAAGCCCCGGCGTGGAGTGACCCGCACTCACCAGCGCAATGGCCCACACCGTTAGCGCAAAGGCCAGGGTCTGAGCCTGATACCATACTGCGCCGGTTAAAAACAGGGGCAGAAGGCAGCTGGCAAAGGTCAGAAAAAAGCCATACAGGGCGCTTGACAGCCGCGAAAACCCCTGCTTGCGCAGCCCGTAAAAAATGCCCAGCAGGGCCATGAGGCCATAGAAGGCCACCAGCGCATTATCCGGCGTATCCATGCCCCAAAAGAAGGTGCACAAAAGCTCCGGCAGCGTAGGCACCGGCGGAAAGGACACGTAGTATTCTCCCTCATAAATGGCTAGTTCCAGATAGGGCACATCCTCCGGCAAATGGAAGGCGCCTTCCCGCCAGGCTATGGCCTGCCGAGTGTAACTGTTATAAAAGGATGAATCCCAGGGAGAGGTATCCAGCTGCTGGTGCATAAGCCCCAGCAGGCAGGCCCCTGCCGCCAGCAGGAGCAGCACCGCCGCAATGGTTTTTTTCATGTCAAACACCTCATCAGTCATAACGCCTCTGGCTCACTTTTCCATCCCTTTAGCATGACTTTTCATTCAAAGTATGCTATCCTAAACTGCAACTATTTCAGCAAGGAGATCTTAACGTATGAAAATCCTGTGCCTGCTCTTATCTTTTCTCATGTGCTTCACATCCGCCAGCGCTGAAGGCTGCACCTGCGCCTGCACACAGACGGATGCGAAAGTCGCCCCTTCCTTCCAGGGCCACCAAGCGCTGGTCTATGACACGGTAAGGCTGTCCACCGCCCTGCCCAAGGATGCCCAGGTGATCGCTGCCATTGATTATCTCTGCAAGATCGAAAACTTCCAACTGCACCTGCTTTTGATTCATACAACTCAAAGCCCGTTAATGGAGCAGCATTACGGCTTCGGCGCCCGCATACTGATAGTAGATCTTGAGACCGGTAAAACCTATTCCTATACAGATCTCTCTTACCCCGAGGGCGAACCTATTACCTCTAAGGAAGACGCTCTCAATTACATTTACGGCGGTTATGATGGCTATCTGCAAGGCTTTAATGCTTTCATCTACAGGGATGCAGAGATCGCCTATCCCATGGGCGATGAGGAGCTGGCTGCCGTTAACGAGGCCTTGAAAGCACATTTTCTCCAGTAATACCCTCTTAAGACCGGTTCCACCGGTCTTTTTATTTTTCCCGCCGGCTGGCCAGCTCTCTGGCCTCCTTACCGGTCATGTGTTCAATATGGATACAAACCATGGCCATGTGATCCATAGCGCCCCGAATTTCATGATCCCGGCTGGCTGCATCGCTGTGGGGCGCATACTTTACCGCCAACTTCTCAATGGCTGTATAGATCTCCTCCGCATCCTCCA
>JAFUPO010000206.1 GCA_017481185.1 Clostridia bacterium
CAGACAGATGCTTCTGCGGGATCAGCAGTAAAACCACCGTCAGGTACAGACCGAGGAACGGGATCAGGCCCTTGAAGGTCTTGACCTGTTCTTTGGAGGTGGTGATCAGACGCGCAAAGCTCATAATCACCGCCTCGAATGATCAGTTCCTTCTGATTAACCAAGCATTGCGCCAGCTTTTGCCGGGCAGTATTATAAATCGCCTGAACAGTCGTGCGGGCCACATTCATTTGCAGGGCACATTCTGCCTGGTTTAACCCCTCCAAATCAATGAGGCGGATCGTTTCATATTCGTCCAACGTCATGATAATGGGAGGGGCATCCTGCGCGCCTTCTGTTATGGGAGCAAAACGACCGCAACGGGGAAGGGCACAGATCCTGCGTAGCTTACAAGGACGCGGCACAGATAATCCTCCTTGAATGTTTCATTTACTATTATAGCGAATAAATGGCATATGTCAATAATTCAATTGGGAAAAGGGAACGATCGGAGCCGGCGCGCCCATATGATCCTGCAAGTGCTTCTCCATCCAGATCATATCATGCCAATGACCGTGTTTGAAGCCGCATTGAGAAAAGTGAGCGACCGTGCGGTAGCCCATCGCAAAATGAAACGCTTCGCTCTGCGGATTGGGTGAGGTAATGCAGGCATTGGCATTGCGGATGCCTTGGCGGATGAGAATGGCTTCAAGGGCCTGATACAGCGCTTTGCCAACGCCCTTGCCGTGCATATCCTCCCTAACATAAACGGATACCTCCACCGACCAGTCGTAGGCAGCTCGGGGCTTGAAGACCCCGGCGTATGCATAGCCTACAGGCGTCTCATCCCACATAGCTACCAGATACGGATAGCGCGCCAGCGTGCCAGCGATACGCTGGGCAAATTCGGCCTCGGTGGGCACTTCATACTCAAAAGTAACGGTGGTGCCGGTCACATAAGGGCCATAAATCGCAAGCAAGGCGCCGGCCATGTCAGGCCGGGCAGTTTCGATGCGAAGGGACATCAGATCACTTGCCTTTGTAAAAATTCAATTTACATTATAGCACATTAAGCGGTTTAACGCAAAAAAACCTTGACGAAGCCGGGGGATGCTTTATAATAAATAAGATAGGGTGACTGTGTCATTCTGGAGCCAACGATAAAGGCCGGAGCCATTCCGGCAGGAGGATGGAATATATGCCGCTGAAACCTGTTTTTCCTCGGGCGCCCTTTACCCGGGCCGCTTTTGCTTATCTGCCCTATACGGCAGTAACCTGCCAAGGTGCTGTTGCCGACCGGCTGAATCGGTTGATTCCCAGCCTGTCTGCCATGACTTTGACCGCTCCGGTGCTGGAGGCGCTTCTTCCCGCCGCTTATTTGACCGGCAAGAGTGATACCGCCGCTAAGTGCGAAGAGGCGCTCCAGCAGCTTGTAGCAAATCAGGGCCCCGGTGGCGATCTTCCCGGCGAAGGGTGGAGCGAGAAAATAAGCCTATGCCTGGCGCTGATGGCGTGGTATGAGGCCAAGCGCCCGGAGGCTGTGCTGCCTTGCCTGCTGAAATTCTGTCAGCACCTATGGGATAACTGGGAGAGCCTGACCAGCGACAGCCCCGCGATGGCCGCATCCGGTGAAATGATGCAGGTGCTTTCTTGGTTGTATCACGTCACAGGGAAGAAGCCCCTCCTAAAGCTGATGGACCGGCTGCGGCTGGATGCATTGGATTGGACCAGCCACTTCCACACCTTCTCGGTGGTTAAGCCCATGGACCGCATGGTGCCCATGAGCGACCTGGAAGCTGATATGGCTTTGGAAAATGGCGATATTGGCGGTTTCTACACCCGCCAGTATTACATGACCCATGGCGAATATCTGGCTCGCAGCCTGAAAACTCCGGCACTGTTTGCCCAGGTCTCTGGCAGCCTGAAGGAAAAGGGCGCGCCTAAAGCGGGCTATCAGAAGGTAATGCGCTATCATGGCGCTGCAAATGGAATGTTTAACGAGGAACCTCTTTTATCTGGCGGCGATCCTGCTCAAAGCTGCGGCATGGCCAACGCGGGAGAATGGGCTGTGAGCCTTGGCGAGGTCTATCACCTTCAAGGAGAGGGAGAGATAGCTGATGCGCTGGAACAGGTGGTTTACAATGGCTTGATGGCTGGTGAAAGCCAGGGGCTGATTCAGCCTCGCCAGGCGGTGAACACCATCGAGCCGCAAGCTTATCCCTATGTGCAGCCCAAGGAAGCGCCCAAGGCGCTGATGGGCCTGGTTAAAGGGCTGTGCGCTTTGGCACGGCAGCAGTACCTGGCGTTGGAAAATGAGGGCGTCGCTGTAACTGCTTATGAGAGCAGCAAGCTCCACTGGCGTATTCGGGGCGTGAACGTAAATCTGAGCCTCACCGGCTGCTATCCTAAGACGGGCAAAATGACCCTAGCGGTGGACTGTAAAACGCCGGTTGCCTTTGATGTGAAACTGCGCATCCCCGGTTGGTGTCAGGATGCTTGCATCACTGTTAACGATGAGGGCGGCGAAGCGCCCAAGGCAGGTGAAATGTTCACCATCAGCCGCACTTGGCGCAAGGGCGACCAGGTGACCATCGATCTGCCCATGCCCCTGCGCAGCCAG
This sequence comes from Clostridia bacterium, assembly GCA_017481185.1. The sequence goes on from JAFUPO010000206.1 coordinate 2,600, forward strand.
ACCTGGTATCATCAGACCATTGCAGCCTTCAAGGGGCCGCAGCTGATGGCCCTTGACAGCCTGAAAGGGCCCTGGCGCTATGCTCTGGAAGTGGGCGATGAGGTAGTAGGCTATGCAGCCCCCGGCTGGGATGAGGTCAAGGGGAAACCTAAGATGCCTCCTGCGGCGCCAAAGGCGGAGGGCGAAGGCACGGTTTTGCCCATGGTTCCCTATGGGGAAACTCAGGTGCATATGGCCCAGTTCCCCCAGGTGGCCAAGTGATGCAAGCACCTACCATTCGATTGGCGCCTATGGCGGGGATCACCGATTGGCCCTTTCGGCTTTTGTGTTTTGAAAAGGGCTGTGATTTGGCCTACACGGAGATGGTGAGCGCGTTGGGATACATTTACGCGCCGCCTACCAGCCGCGCAACTCAACAGCTGATTACCGTTCATGAGGATGAAGGCCCCCTTTACGTTCAGGTCTTTGGCAAAGAGCCAGCCCAGATGGCGGAGGCTTCTCGAAGGCTGGAAGCCCTGAACCGATTTCAGGGCGTTGACATCAACATGGGCTGCCCGGCCCATAAGGTGGCTAACTCAGGTGAGGGCAGCGGTTTGATGCGCAACCTGCCTTTGGCAGCGGAGATGATTCGCAAGACCCGTCGTGCTGTGACCTTGCCCCTGACCGTTAAAATGCGTTTGGGATGGGATCAGGAGCATATCACCTGCCTGGAGCTGGCGCACATTGCTCAAGAAGAAGGGGTTCAGGCCATTGCTGTGCATGGCCGAACCCGGCAGCAACAGTATTCCGGCCAGGCAGACTGGGATTGGATTGCTCGGGTAAAGCAGGCTGTTTCCATCCCGGTGTATGCCAATGGGGATGTGTTTTCGCCTGAGGATGGTATCCGCCTTTTAAAACATACCCAGGCAGACGGGCTGCTTATTGGCCGGGGCGCTTTGGGAAATCCCTGGATTTTTGAGGGGATCAAAAAGCTTTTAAGCGGCGAAAGCTACACGGCTCCTACCTTATCCCAACGGGTGGATATGGCCCTGCGCCATGCGCGTATGCTGGTGGAATGGAAGCAGGAGCCCTATGCCATCAAGGAGATGCGCAAGCACGTTTCTTGGTATGTGACCGGGGTGCGGGGCGCAGCGCAGATGCGGGTGATGGCCAATCAGGCTCTCACCTATGCCCAGCTGGAGGAGGCCTTGGCTAAATGCCTGGAACAAGCTGGGCCGGATGCATGAAACGGCTGCCCACAGCCGTTAGTTGATCAGGAGATGATGGACGTTGGTAAGGAAACTGGCAGCGCTTATCCTGTGCATTTGCCTGCTGACCGGGCAGAGCGCTTGGGCTGCGGAACCCTTTGCGCCCCATTGGGCAGAGCTTGAGAATGAAATGGGCGCGGGCCGATCCATGCATTTGGATCTGTCTGCGCAGCTTTCCCAGTGGGTTCCCTTTGAAATGGAGACCACGGCAGCGATCAACGGCCTGCTGAGCCATTTTAGCTTTGGTGTGGACTATTATCAGCAGGCGAAAGAGACGCAGTTTGCCCTGACGATTTTTGCCGATGGCGAGCCGCTGGCAACGGTGACCCAGAAGGACGGCGAAGCGGGCACGGAGTGGTACTCAGATCTGAATGAGGCGGTATACACGCTGGAGGCTGGCAGCCAGGCCCAGCCCCTGTCACTGATGGCTCAGTCGGCTGAGGATGAAGTGCTGGTCTGGGAGGAACTTCTTTTGGGAAGCATTTCCCTGGAGGACTTTGCAGCACATATGACGCAGGTGCTGATGAGCGAGGGAAAGGCGGCCAAGTCATCCAAGAATCTTTCTAAGATTGGCCGAGCAGCTAAGACCTACAAGATTACAACGGATGGACCCGGGGCTGAAGCGATTGCTGCCGAGGCTGTTAAAACGCTGAACAGCCCTAGCGCTGAGGCATTTGTTGAGCAGCTCACCTTTTCGGGAAAGAAGAATATTTTTACCCTTTATGAAAATAAAGATGGCGTAATCCTGGGCCTGAATTTTACTGGTAATGCAGCGTACGGGGATGGGGATGCCCGCAAGGTGAGCCTGACCTGGGGCTACAAGATCAATGGCGAGGAGCGCCTGGATACGCTGAGTTTAACTGCGCCATCGGTTAAAGGAAAGAATAAGCTGACGGTGAAGTTTACCTGGAATAGGGCTTGGGAGGCTGCCGCCAATACGCAGACTCTGGAGGGAAGCATTTCTTCCACGCTTAATTCGGTTAGCACCAGCCAGGTATTCGATATGGATCTCAAAAATTCAAAGGCTTTAAATGGGCACCAGATCAGCGGCGCTTTGCAGGTGGATACCACTAAGAATGATGTAAAGGAATCGATCATTCTAAAGCCTACTATCCAAACAGCGAAGACTGATCAGGGCTTGAGCTTCCGGGGCCAGGTGGAGGTAGAGGCTCTGAAAAGCAAAAAAACCACGCTGAAAGCTATCCTGTCTCTGAGTATGGATCCTCAGGTAGATCCTATCTTCTCTCCGATGGAGCTGATGGAAGTGATCGCATTGGAGGATCTGAGCCAGGAAGCGCTGGCTGAAACAGAGGCGGAGCTGGCGCAGCAGCTTACCCAGCGGCTGCTGATGGCTCTAATGGCTTTGCCCCAGGAGGATCTGGCGATCCTTCAAACTGGTATCAGCAATGAAAACTGGAATCGCGTTCTTGAAGCGTTTCAAGGAATGGCACCGTAAGGAGGGGTACTGATGAAAAGGCGTTTAACCATCCTGGCCTTGGCCATGGTGATGCTTGTGAGCTGGATGCTTCCTGCATCGGCTGCTGCTTACTATGAGGACCTGTGGGGAAAATATCACCTGCAGATCGAAAGCGGCAGCGGCTTTAAGGCCACTCTGACGGGCGAAACCCAAGGAAACAGCCTGCTGGCAGAAAAAGGCCTCTCCCTGAGCGGGCTGGCCGGCGAGGTGAGCCTGATCTGTGATCAGGTGAACCCGGAGACCTATCAGGTGGCTCTGGACCTTGCTAAAGGTGAAAAAGAGCTGGCCGAGATAATGATCTATGGTGATGACAAGGCGGCGGCGCTCCAGGCAGGCTTCCTCACCGGGGCGGTTCAGCTTCCCTTGGCTGAAATCAAAGACCTGGTGCTTTCCAAAGATAGGGATTATGAGTGGATCAGCGCTTTGTACACTTGGGCCACCTGCGAGGATGAGATCTGGCTGGCACAGATGAAAACGGCAGGCGAGGCCTACCAGTTGGATTTTGAAATGTGGCTGGCAGAGTATGCGCAGATCTCTACCACGGTGACGGACGGCGCGATGACCATCGCTTACACCATCCCCGCGGCAGACATCAAGGCTGAAATGCAGCGGCTGCTGGTTCAGCTCATGGGTGATGAAAATATGCTGGCCGTGCTGGGGCAGCTGCTTACCTCTGAGCAGGCCTACCGCTATTTGAATCCACAATGGCTGTCTCAGTATTTGAATCTATTGGAGAACATTGCGCTGGAAGGCACCGTAGAGGTACAGCACACCCAATCCATGAAGGGTGAGGTGCTTTCTACCCGAGTGGTCATGCCTATCCCTGACCATTTGGGTTTGGCCTATAAGACCTTTACTGTGGAATCGGATGACGCCCACTGGTACTTTGGCCTTACTGGCGAGGACAGCATCACCCTGCGCTGGGATAAGCAATTAGAAGGGGAAAAGAGCAAAGGCTCAGGCCTGCTGGCTATTGATCAGGGCGATGTGAAGGCGGAGGCTGAATTTGCCTTTGCCCAGGAAACCAAAAGCTGGAGGGATGAGGAGAATTACGAAAACCTGACCAACCAGTGGTCTCTAACAGCCTCCAATGCAAAAGCTGGCCAGGAGGGCTATCTGGCCTTTGAGCCCCTGACGCTTGTTTATACGGATACCCTGCGCAGCGGCCCGGATCGCCGCAATTCCACCCATGTGGATGTGAAAATGACCCTGAAGAGCGGCGAGGGGACGGATAGCCTGCATCTAGCGGGCAAAACTACCTCTCCCTGGACGCTGGTGGAAACGGATCTCGCATCCGCTGAATCTGTTACGGCGATGAATGAGGGGCAGCGGATGGAGCTTTTGACAGCCATCCTTTCCGGGTTGAGCCAATGGGTAACAAACTGACCTAAGATCATAGGCGGGGGAGGGCGAATGTATGAGAAAGCTGACGGCATCTCTTTTGTGTCTGAGCCTTGTGATCGCCATGGTTCCGGCCTTGGCCCAGGAGGACGCAAGCCTGTGGACGGCCATGAACTATCCGGGCTTGGTGAATGAAGCCACCATTCATTATCATGCGGATGCCTTTGAAGAACTGATAGAAGCATCCCTGCCGCAAACGATTACCGAAGAGGCACGGGCTAACCTGGAAGCAAGCATGGCGCCTGTGGCTGCAATGCTGACACTGATGGATTATCTAGGCGTCCGCTATGCCTACGGGCAGGATAGCCTGCAATTAGCCCTAAGCCTTAATGGCAGCGATCTGCTAACCGGCGGCATTGGCTGGGATCAGGAAAAGCTGATCCTGACCACTAGCCTCTTGCCCGACCATGCCCTGGTGCTGGGATATGAAGAAGCGCTCAGCCGGCTTGGGGCGGGTGAACTCTTCAATGGGATCCTGAAAATGCTTCAGCAGTATAGCCCGGAGGAGCTGACGGCTTTTCTGAGCCCCTTTATCGACGATGCTGCTGACTGGGCCCAGTCGCTGCCCTTTGAGGAGAGCGAAGCTGGGCTGATCCATTCAGAAAGCTATGAGGGGCACCAAAGGGTTTACACCTGGACGGTTACAGGCAAGGAAATGACCAGCCTGGCGGATGGATGGCTCGCTCGGGTGGAGGCGGATGGACAGCTGCAAGAAATGCTCCTGTCGCTCAGCGAAACCTTAACCCGGGAGACCCTTGTGCAATGGGCTCAGGGGGCGCGAGAAGCGCAGGGCCTGGCACAGTGGGAGGAAACGCTTCTTGTTGAGCTTGCAACCGATCCCCAGGGTCGCCTGGTCGGGGGCGCTGTTCAGGTTAAGGAGGCTCAAAAGGAGCTGTTTGCGCTAAGCTTCGGCCTTAAGCAGGAGGTTTACTGCTTGGAGGTTAGAGGGCCTGTATCAGAAAGTGAAACCATCTATTTTGTTGGCCGCTTCGCTCCCATCCAGATGGACGCCCAGCACATGGTGATGGATATGCTTCTGCGGCTGTACGTGGATACCCCCGGCATGACTGTGAGCCAATTGGCCCAGGAGAGCCAGGCGGTGCTCAGCTATGAATATGCCTTTGATAATCATCTGGATGACAATGGCCGCATCCGATTCGATCAAGATGTGACCATGGCGCAGGCCTATGGCATGGGCGCAAGGGTTACTAGTCAGGGCGGCGGTCAGTGGCGCAGTGACAAGGCGGATATAAACCTCATCTCCCAGGTTTTTATGACGGGTACTGGATCAAATGAACCGTTGTATACCATGAATATGCATATGTACTCGGCGGAGGTGCCGCCCTTGGATATTGAGGGCAAGGCGCTGGTGAGCATATTCAGATTGGCAGAGGATAAAGCCCTTCAGCTGGAGGTTACCCAATCAATGGAGAAGGCTGTGAAACAGCTGGGGATGACCCTTTACCGCAGTATTCCAGCGCAGGTGGTTCAGCTTATTATGCAGATTGCTTTGGAGCAACCGTGGCTGGGTCAGAACAATGATTAATTTAAAAGAGCACCCGCTAGGGGTGCTCTTTTTAGTATTTATGCCTTGGGCAAAACCACTGTGAAGGTATTGCTGCAATCATCCTCTGAGCGGACGCTGATGCGGCCCTTGTGTTCTGTCACAATGGTTTGGGCGATGGATAAGCCCAGGCCGTAGCCAGCGGCTTTGCCGCGGGAAGGATCAGCACGGTAAAAACGGCGAAAAATGGCTTCCTGCTCATCGGTGGGAAGCGGCGCGCCTGCTGAACGGACGGACAAAAGATTCTCCCGTTTGGGGCCAGCTGCCAGCGTAACATGGATAACGCTGCCAGGGGGCGAATATTTCCGGGCGTTGTCCAAAAGGATGTCCACCAGCTGACGCAATTTATCCGCATCGCCCATGACATAAAGATCGGGCGCGATTGCATCCTCCAGACTTCTGCCCGTCTCAAAAATGGCCGGTTCCAGAGAAAGCAGGCTGTAGGTGACCAACTCGCTTAGGCATAGCCGCAGATGCACAGGCGTCTCTTTGCGGCTGTCAGACCGGGCCAGGGTCAGCAGGCTTTCCACAAGGCCGCGCATCCGTTGGGATTCTGCCTTGATATGGTCCAGCCGCCGAAGGTTCTTTTCCTCTGTCACAGCTTGGGATTCCAGCAGCATATCCGTATTGGCCAATACCACGGTCAGCGGCGTTTTAAGCTCATGGGAAGCATCGGCAATAAAGCGGCGCTGATCCTCCCAGGCTTGGGCCACCGGGCGAACCATCCATTGTGCCAACAGAAGGCATACGGCAAAAAAGATCATCAGGGTTACAAAGCCAATGGAGAGGGAATGAAACAGCTGGGCTCTTAGGGCATCCATCTCAATGCTAATATCAGCCAGGGCGTAAATGCAGCCAGAATCACTCATCTCGCCCAGGTAGCGCAGGGAATAGTTAGAAGCGATCCCATCAAGCTGATTCTGTGCATAAAGGCTCTCAGCCAGGCTGAGGATCGAGGCATCCTCCAGATTGTAAATTTGGTTCTCCACCAGGGAGGCCTTGCCCTGGGCATCGATCCTTATGACGGCCAAAGGGGTCAATGCGGGGAGCCTGTTGAAACGTGAACTGCGGTCTGCTCGCTCCTCAGAGCGGCTTTCCGCCCGCTTAAGCGCTGAACGCAGGGATTCCATGCTGCGCCTTTCAAAAGAGGCCTGCGAAGAAAGATAGAGCATCGTCAGAATCCCGACTACAAAAATCGCGACGATGCCCATCATGACGGCGATGGACTTCCATCTCAACCGGGTAATCATCACATTGCCCTTTCGGGCGTTATGCTTCATCCCTCTTTAACCTCCAATTGATACCCCAGCCTGCGCACCACTGAAATGGTGACCTCGGAGGCCAGAGCTGCCAGCTTTTTGCGAAGAAAAGAGATGTAGGCCTCCACGTTGTTGTCTACTGCGTTGGAATCATAGCCCCAAACCTTCACCAACAAGGTTTCTTTGGAAGTAATCTGCCGATGATTGATTATCAAAAGGCGCATGATCTCCAGTTCCTTGGCATTCAAAAGCAGACTTCGGTCTTTACAGCTAAGCTGCCGGGACGCAGGAGTTAGGCTCAAATCACCAAAGGTCAGCTCCTGGGGTATGATCTCCCCCTGGCGGCGGAGAATGGCCCGCAAACAGGCTAAGAACTCGGCGTTTTCAAAGGGCTTGGTCAGGTAATAATCTGCCCCCAGATCCAGCCCCCGAACCCGGTCTGAAAGGTCGCCGCGGGCTGTGAGCATCAGCACAGGCGTGGTCATGCCTTGACGGCGCAGGCGTGCCAGCACCTCAAAGCCGGAGAGCTTGGGCAGCATCACATCCAGAACGATTGCATCGTAGATGCCGGTGAGGGCATTATCCAGCCCAGCTTCGCCATTGTAGGCCACATCCGCCGAATCGCCGGATTCACTGATCATGTCAGCCAACGTTCCGGCCAGGCGTTCTTCATCCTCAATTATCAGGATCCGCATGATGTCGCCTCCTTAATGTATCAAGTATAGCATAAACCCTGGTTTCATAAAATGTAAAATGTGAAACTTAAATGAAGCTGAAGTGAATTTTTGTGATTTTTCAGTCTCATTTCAGCTTTCCAAAATAGGCTAGGGTTGTTCAATCCATCCAAAGGAGGGAAAGCTTGCTTTGTCCAAACGTGAAAAGTCAACGCCTGGTTGGCGCAAATGGCTAGGCCGGGGGATTCTGGTTGTTATGATGTGCGCAGCTGGGATATTTGGCTGGAATTATTTGAAACCTTTGGTAACGGCAGAGGCTGTACCGATCTATGAGAGCTTTATTGCAGAGCGGGGCGATATTAAAACCACTATGAGCTACAGCGCCACCATCAGCATTATCAATCGGCAGACGGTGAGCGGATCCTTTGAATCTATGACAAGCCGCACAACGGTGCGGTCTATTGACGTTGCGGAAAGCCAGGCTGTAAAAGAAGGGGACCGGCTGGCGCAGCTGTCCAATGGTGAAATTCTTACTGCTGAGATCGACGGCGTGGTGAACGCGATCAATTATGCTGTCGGCGACCGTATTCGCGGCAATGCCAGCATTATGGACATCTGTGATTTCGATAACCTGCAGATGGCAATGTCTGTAGATGAGTATGATATTGACGCGCTTAGTGCGGGGCAGGCTTGTACTGTGACTGTGCTGCCCCTGGGCCTTTCCTTTGAAACGGAACTGGAGCATATTAATCGCCTTTCCAGCGGTATGGGTTCGGTGGCCTATTATCAGGTAACCGCCAAGATTGATGCCCCTGAGGCGGTGCTGCCGGGGATGCAGGCTAATGTCACCTTCCCTGACAAAGAGGCGATAAACGTGACCACCTTGGATATAGCGGCGCTGGCCTTTGAGGAGGATGGCAGCGCTTATGTGCTTAGAGCCAATGCTGAGGGCGGGTACGATAAACAGAAGGTAGAAACTGGTCTGTCTGACGGCTTAAAGGTGGAAATTACCAGCGGCTTAATTCCGGGCGAAACAGTGTGGGCCCAGACCGGCACCCGAACGGCCGAGCCTGCCTTTACGCTGGAAAGCATGTATAAGCAAATCGTTGGCGAAAAGATCGTGATTAAGGATCAATCCAGTCGCAGCGGCCGTGGCGGCCAGGGAAGCCGCGGCGGTATGGGCGAGCTTCCCGAAGGTATGGAGCGACCTGAAGGGCTGATGCAGCCTGAAAGCGAAGCCGGCGCAGAAGAAAATGAAACAGCCAATGAGGCTGTAACTGAACCTCGAAGCGGCCAGCGGCCGCAGGGCCCCGGGGATACAGCCCGTGCGCCTCAGCCTGAACAAGGAGGAGAAACCAATGAAACGTAAAGGATGTGCGGCTTTGGCAGCCCTGCTGCTGGCCTGCACTGCCGTGGCCCAGGCTCAGACTACCTTTGAGGGACGGGTGGCCGCCGGGGAGACCCGAACGGTAACAGCTCCCTTTGGCGGAACCCTGGCGCAGATTTCTCTAAGAGAAGGCCAATTGATCAAGCTGGGAGAAGAAGTAGCTCAGGTGGAAACCACCAAGGTTTATGCGCCTATGGACGGCACCATTCGGGGGATCGCCCTTGAGTTGGGCGACAGTGCGGAAAAAACCGTTTGTTATCTCTCTCCGGTTAACAAATATACGATCAAGGCGACGGTAAACAATGCTTATGACACAGCTGAAAACAAGTTCGTGATGGTGGGTGAAACGGTGTATATCGCTTGCACGGCAGATGGCTCCCATCTGGCCGAGGGTGTCATCACAGCGGTAGAGGGCAGTAGCTACACGGTGGAAACCACCAAGGGCGAACTCTATATGGAAGAAAAAGTATATATCTATCGGGAGGAGAGCCGAAAGAAAGCAACGCGAATTGGCTCGGGTTCTGTTGGCCGCACTCAGGAGGTGGCGATCAAGGGCTCCGGTAGCTTGGTTCGCCTATGCGTTGAAGAAGGCGAAACGGTAGAAAGAGGGCAGTTGCTTTTTGAAACCGTTGAGGGCGCCCTGGACGGCTTGGTAGCTCAGGGCAATGTTATTACGTCGCCAGTGAGCGGTACAGTGGCTTCCGTTAGCGTGCAGGCTGGGCAGAGAATCGCCAAGGGGGATACGGTATTAACCCTCTATCCGGAAGGGACTTATGTGATTGAATTTGATGTGCCTGAAAGCGCCCTTAACCAGGTTCAGGAAGGGAAGGCTGTTGCTATTTATTTTGAGCAGCAGGATGCACCGGCCCAGTTTAGCGGCAGGGTTCTTTCTGTGGATTACGTGGCCCAGGAGGGCAGCCAGGAAGCTGTTTACACAGCGCTGGCTTCTATTGAAGTGGATGATACGATTCGCCTGGGCATGAGCGCTACGGTCATGCTGACGGAGTGAAAGGAGGAGCATCTACGATGATGAAACGCTTATTGGCTTTATTATTGGCGGCTCTGATGCTTTGCAATGTTTGCTTGGCTCAAGAGACAGGTGAAACGAATGGAGACCAGGCAGCGCCTGCGACGCAGACCCCGACCCAGGCGCCTGTGGTAACACCTGTGCCTACGCAAGCGCCAACTCAGGCACCTACGCAAGCGCCAACTCAGGCACCTACGCAAGCGCCAACTCAGGCACCTACC
>JAFUPO010000207.1 GCA_017481185.1 Clostridia bacterium
AAGAAACGGCGAAGGTCTGGAACGAGGATCTGCGCTTTGCCCCCGAGATGGAAAAGGCGGATCGGGAGCAGCGCCTACGCGGTTGGCACCGAGCGGTGGAACGGTCTCTGAAATGGATCGAAAACTAAACATAGTGCAGGGGAGGCCCTTTCGGCCTCCCTTTTCTTGACGTTCTTAAGGGGATGTGCTATCATCAATGAATGACCTCTGGGTCAAGACCGATGAAGGAATGGACAGGTAATGAAGCTCAAGCGGATACAGAAATCTGAACTGCTGCTCATGGGGTTGCGGCTGATTGTTTACGGCGGCGTGTTCCTTTGCTTTTTTGGGCTGATGGCTATTAATAATTTTCAGATGCGCCGCCCCTCCCGTACCCTGGCGATCACCCTGATGACCTTTGTAGCTATGGCCTTTGCTATGAACGCTGTATATGGCGGCTATGCGGTGGGTAAAAAGAAATCCAAGCCGGTGATTTCATCCATGTCGCTGTCGGTGATTATCACAGACTTGGTGACGTATCTGGAGTTTCAGATCATGAACGTCAACAATGCCAACCATCAGCGGCTGGAGCTGTTCAACGAAGATTTTTGGCTTTTGCTTTTATGCATCGTTTTGCAAGTTCTTCTAATTATCTTCTGGGTTCGGCTGGGAAACAATATGTACTTTCGCATCAACCCGCCCCAAAGCTGCTGCCTGGTGATGGGCCCTGGCACCAGCGAAGAAGCTGTTTTGCGCAAGATTGGCCGCTATCGTTTGCAATATCAGGTGGATCGTGTGGTTGACAGCCAGAGTGTGCGGCTGAAAGAGGCTATTCTGGCCAGTGATACGGTTTTTTTGTGCGGCGTACCTGAGAACAGGCGCAATTCCCTTTTAACCTTTTGCTATCAGTATCAGAAAAACGTGCTTTGCCTGGCCCAGATGGAGGACATCATGGTGTCCAACGCCAAGCAGGTGATTTTAGATGACGCACCCTTTCTTGAGATGGAGTATCGTCACCTGACCAATGCTCAGCGCTTCGCCAAACGAACATTGGATTTGGTGATCAGTCTCCCGGCGATGATCATCCTTTCACCTATTTTTTTGGTAGTGGCACTGGCTATTAAATTGGATGACGGCGGCCCCATATTCTTCCGCCAAAACCGAGCGACGATTGGCGGCAAGGTGTTCAAGATTTTTAAGTTTCGCACTATGACCTGTAGTGCCTGCGAAGCCAAGGAGCAGGTATCCGCCTCTGAACAAGACAGCCGTATCACCCGTGTGGGTCATTTTTTGCGCAAGTGCCGGGTGGACGAGCTTCCTCAGCTGTTGAACGTGATCAAAGGCGATATGTCGCTGGTAGGGCCGCGGCCTGAGATGCTGGAGAATGTAACCAAGTATAAAAAAGAATTGCCAGCTTTTGCCTACCGCGAAAAGATGAAGGCGGGCATTACGGGCTATGCTCAAATTGAAGGCAAATACAACACCACGCCCCAAGATAAACTGATGCTGGATTTGACCTATATTGAAAGCTACTCCGTGTGGCTGGATATTAAACTGCTATTCAGAACGCTGACCGTGTTCTTTAAGCCGGACAGCACCGAAGGATTCCAGCCGGCCGTTCAGGCTGAGGAAAAGCAGGCTGCTAAGGGGTAACATAAAAGGATCTTTCCAAGGGGGAAAGATCCTTTTTTTATTGGCTTCCGAAGCCCTCATAGGCTTCCTTGAGAAAGGGAAGGATAGCGTTTACATCCTCCACGCTTTTTAATAACAGGCGACAGGTGAAACGATGCAGGCCTACCTGAACATTGTGCTGGCAGAGCGAATGGTTTAATGGGTACCCAAGGCTTAGACAGCAAAGGATCGCTTCATCGCTCATTCTTCTGGCCGGGGGATGGGCAACCACACAGTAACCCCTTGGAGAGCCAAAGGTGATTTGGGTTTTTTGTACCCTAAGTTGAGTGCCCCCTAAGGCCAGAGCTTCACGGCGTAAAGCTTCATAGACGGGCAATGCCTTCAGACGCGTGAAAAAGAATAGCAGCTCCTGATCAGTCAGCGGCATAGGGCCCCTCCCAGTCGATAGTATAGCCTATTGTACACTGGGGCATCCTAGATGCGCAAGAAGAATTGTTGAAGGAAAGGAGCCGCCTATGGCCAAGGAACGTTACACTGCGATCCCCTACGCGCTGGAAAAAGGCCCTCGGGCCGGTGACCGGGAGATCAGGATGCGCCCTGTGCCCACCCTGAGCCAGACCCGCCCCCGCAAGGAGGAAAGCCATGTTTGAAAAGAAACGCAAGCCGTCGCCCCAAAGGCAGCGCCAGCTCAACGCCTACCAGCAAATGGTGGAAAGGGCCTCGCCTAATACGAAGTTCGGTCAGGGATTGTTTCGGGCCTTTTGGGTGGGCGGCGTAATTTGCGTGCTGGGCCAAGGCCTGGGAGAGTTTGCCAAGGCATATTTGCAAATGGGCGTCAGCCAGGCCGCCACCTTTGCTTCTATTAGCCTGGTTCTGCTAACTGCGCTATTGACGGGCATTGGCGTGTTTGACAAGATCGGTCAATATGCTGGCGCAGGCTCCTTTGTGCCGATTACAGGCTTTGCCAATTCGATGGTTTCCGCAGCGATGGAATTTCGCCGGGAGGGCATGGTGCTGGGGATGGGCGCAAAGCTGTTCAGCGTGGCAGGCCCCGTATTGGTTTACGGCATCTCTGCCTCGGCCGTTGTGGGTATCCTGTATGCTATTTTTCGCTGGAGGTGAGTTGATTGGCTGATGAAAAAAGACTGGGCAGCCAAACGGTGATGCTTCCGTCCCGGCCTAGGATCGCGGCAGGAGCCTGCCTGGCGGGGAAAAAAGAGGGCGAGGGCCCGTTGGGCGAAATGATCCATGAGATCATAGCTGACGATACCTTTGGAGAAGAAACCTGGGAGAAGGCAGAAACGCGCTTTTATCTAACAGCGGTGAAGCAGGCCATTGCAAAAGCAGGATTGACCGAAAAGGCGGTAGATTTTTTGCTGGGCGGGGATCTGCTGAATCAGATTATGTCAGCCTCCATTGCAGCCAGAGAGGTGGGCGTGCCTTTTCTGGGGCTATATGGCGCTTGTTCCACCATGGCGGAAAGCTTATGCCTGGGGGGAATGTTGGTGGACGGCGGCTATGCCCGCCAGGTGGTGTGCGCAGCCAGCAGTCATTTCTGCACAGCGGAGAGGCAGTATCGCTTCCCTCTGGAATACGGCGGTCAGCGGCCGCCCACCGCTCAATGGACGGTAACCGGAGCGGGCGCTACCCTGGTTACCGGTGACACCCGGCATAAAGCCTTAGCCTATCTGACCCATGCTACGGTGGGCAGGGTGGTGGATATGGGGATCACGGATGCAAATAATATGGGCGCGGCCATGGCGCCGGCAGCCTGCGACACCCTCTGCGCCCACTTTCATGATATGGAGAGAAGTCCGGAGGACTATGACTTGATCGTGACCGGTGATTTGGGCCAGGTGGGAAGGGATCTTTTGCTGGAACTGATGGTGAAGCGAGGCATCCCGCTGATTCAGCAAAGATATATGTACTGCGGCTTGGAGATCTTTGACAAGAGCCAGGATGTGCACGCAGGGGGCAGCGGCTGCGGCTGCTCGGCTGTGGTGCTTAACAGTCTTCTATTGGGCAAGCTTTGCCGTGGGGAGGTACGCCGCATCCTGTTTATGGCCACCGGCGCGCTGCTCAGCCCCACTAGTAGCCAGCAGGGGCAGTCTATCCCCGGCGTGGCCCATGCGGTGGTTCTGGAAGGAGGGGACGGTGAATGTTCCTGACTTATTTGAAGGCTTTTGTGGTGGGAGGCGTGATTTGCACCATTGGCCAGGTTTTGGTGATGAAAACCAAGCTGACCCCTGCAAGGATCCTGGTAGGATATGTGGTGGCAGGGGTATTCCTTAGCGCGTTGGGAATCTACGGTCCCCTGGTGGAGTTCGCAGGCGCGGGGGCCAGCGTTCCCTTAACAGGCTTTGGACACAGCCTGTGCCAGGGCGTTATTCGCACAGTGCAGGAGATTGGCCTGATGGGCGCGTTTACCGGTGGGCTGACTGCCACAGCGGGAGGCATTGCAGCGGCAGTGCTCTTTGGCACCATGGTGGCCCTAACCTTCAAGCCCAAGGCAAAACAATAAAACACCTCCTTTGTTAAGGCGGCATATTTCTGAAAGGGAATGGCCTTGCAAAGGAGGTTTTTTAATGGTTCGAGATCATCCTAAGGATTGCCGATGCAGTCGCTGTAGGCCCTGTGCACCGCCCAAGGTGCTGCTGCCGCGCGTTTTGGGCACGGGCAGGGAATGGCTTCGCCGCTGGGGCACCTGCCTGGAGGTGACTGGTATCGATCCCTGCGCACAGGGCCCCTTTACCCTTGTGAGCGTGTGCCTGGGAACGCCTCAAATTCGAGGCGGCGAGAGCTGTTGCCATGTTCTATTGCCCCTGGAATGTCAGGTGCGGGATCGCAAGGGTTGCCTGCATACAGCGAGCGCTTGCCTTACCTTGGATGTTGGGGTGCGCCTGAACTGCAAATGGGAGGAGTGCTGGCGGCATCAGTGGGTAGCCCTGCCTTGTCTGCGCCTCATTTGCCCGCCACCCTGTTCAGAAACGCTTTGCTTTGAGGTAACTTTAGAAATAATGATTGAAGTGTATCTCATCAAATGGGAAGCCTGCTCGCTAGGCGCGCCGCCTAAGATGGCCTGCCCCGATCTTCCTTTGTACCCGCCGCCCTGCCAGTGGGAAAAACGATAAGAAAAACGATAAAAAGAAGGGACTTTCTGAGATTTCAGAAAGTCCCTTCAATCATTATATTATTCGCAGTCAAAAATGGCTTTGGATTCTATCATGGGGCCGTAGGTCTCCTTCCATTCATGATGCATGGCGCAGGCATCATAAACGGGCAGCGCGCTTTCCTCCATGCACAGAAGAATCAGAAGGTCGTAGCGGTTGGGGCGGTCGATTATATTGGGATGAAG